>JAUVIX010000341.1 GCA_030592565.1 Chlorobiota bacterium | reverse complement strand
CAACAGAAAAAAATGCTCCAAGCATAACCCCAATCCCATACCAGGCCACTTTTCTAAAATATCCCAGACTCAGCATAACCGGTAGTATTATTACACTTATCAAAATAAAAAGCATATGAACTAAGTTTCCGACTGTATCTTCATGCCTGCTGAATGGTATATAAAAAGATATACTTTCAAATGTTGTCTTCGGATTGTTTAATTGGTATCCCCATACGCTTTCCATAGAACTTTCCATATATTGATTAACTCGAGATGAAGGTGTTCCAAGGTGCAATGCACTATTCCTTGCTATGTTAACAATCAAAGCTGTTAATGACATATCTTGATTTTGATATCGTTCACCTTCAGTAGATAAAGGGTGTCCGTATAAATTGTAGTTTCGCAGTAAATGTCCTGTATTCAGCGAAAGAGCAATAATAACAATCAAAGATAAAGAGCCAATTACTTTAATGAAGCGAGTATGATTTTTGAGTTGATCCAAAAGTATTGGAATTGCCAGGGAGATGCCGATTGCTGCACAAAAAATATAGGCGGTACCTTTGGTCAGTAGTGCAAGCCCAAGTGCAATTCCGGAAAAGAGTAAATTCTCAACATTATTCCTTTTTCGTAGGCGAAGCATAAATAAACCGAAGGACATTATGAAACTTGATACAACAAGGTCATTTTGTGTGCTAGATGACTGCAGGATTGCCATAGGTATTGTAGCAATAATAATGGCTGAAATCATCTGTTGTCTTCTGCTAAGACCCTGTTCTGAAGCAACGAGAAAGCCAAGTCCGATAAGAACAAAAAAGCTTACCCATTGAACCAGATTTGCATATAGGTCAAATCCGGTTAGCACTTGTAGATGCATAATTGCAAATTCTGCAAGGGGCATTTGATAATTTTGCCTTGTAATGGCAGTAGTATAGAATGAAATATTATTGTTGGTTATCCAGTGAATAACTCTGGGCATATGATAGGTCATCGAATCCCAGTTGCTTGGAGGAAATAATATTGCTGTCAATAATGTTGTAATCAATATCAAAAAAAGAGCTCCATAAATAAACAGAGTAAATGGATTTATTCCATTAAACGATGGGAATCTGATATTTTTATTTTTACGGTTCTTAATTAAAATAATTATGCATATGAGTAGAAAAAGCATCCAGGGAATTAAAAGACCCGTAAAGGAAATTACCTGCATTAAGGAGATGAGCTCGGTGGAGACTGCGATGAAGGCAAATATGACAATATGGGCTTTTACAAACGCTTCTATTATCTCCTTAAAAACAAACCTTTGGGCAAAGATTAGTATGAGTAAGCCATACGCAATTATTGGTAGAAGTATGAGAAAAGTAATCATTTACCAAACTGAAGCTAAAAACAGTATCTATTCTCTTCGATCAAAACATCTGCAATTCTCCTCCGCGCATCCTTTACATTAACCGGAGATTGTTTTGTAAACAGATCAATGCGGTCGTGCATAATATTGAGTTCTTCACCAGTTACAAATGAATTAACTGCGTCTTTTGCACTTTTATTAATACTGCACAAGGAATCATAAACATAAACATCAAGAATATCTTTCAAAACACTCACATTTTCTGCACCTTTTATGCTTTCGAGTTTTTCAACTCTGAGCATTGTTGACTCAGCACCATATATCATCATTATTATATCAGAAATATTCATCAGGATTTCCTGCTCTGTAATAATTTTCCTGTCAAACTTCTCTGATAGTGTTCCAAGAAGCATTAAGGCAGTATTCTTAAAGTTCTTAATATAAAACCTCTTTTCTGCATAATAATCATTTACCGGGATTGTCATATCACCTGCCTCATCAAGATTTTTGATAATAGAATTTGCAAATCGTACAATATCAAACCCTGTTTTAAGAGCTTTTTTTATTGTTGTTTCTACAACCAGTAAGCGATTAATTTCATTTGTTCCCTCAAATATTCTGTTAATTCTTGAATCTCTGTAAGCCCTGTCAACATCAGTTTCTGCCGAAAAGCCCATACCTCCAAATATCTGAACAGCTTCATCAACAACATAATTCAATACTTCTGAACCAAAAACCTTAAGAAGTGCAGCTTCAATAGCATAATGTGCTATTCCTTCGATGGTTGCAACTGGTTTATCCTTTCCTTCTGCAAGAAGGATTTCAGTCATGTCATCAATATTCTTACTTACTCTGTAAACCGCTGATTCAGTAACCCATGTACGTATCACCTGTTCGGCAAGTTTATGCTTTATGGCTCCAAAGTTAGAAATTGGCTGACCGAACTGCTTCCTTTCATTTGCATAAATAACTGATTGTGTAATAGCTCTTCTTGCAGCACCAAGTACAGTACCTCCAAGTTTAATTCGCCCCATGTGTAATATATTCAGAGCAATCCTAAATCCCTGTCCACGCTTTCCGAGCAGATTTTCAACAGGAACTTTCACATCATTAAAAAACAACTGCACAGTTGAAGAACCTTTGATCCCCATCTTTTTTTCTTCGGCATTTATCACAATACCTTCTGAATCGCTATCAATAATAAAAGCACTGAGTACCCTGTCGTTATCAATTTTAGCAAATACGGTAAGTACATCTGCAAAGCCACCATTTGTTATCCACATTTTCTGGCCATTCACTATATAATGCTTACCATCTTCTGTTAAAACTGCATTTGTTTTTCCTGAATTTGCATCAGAACCGGCATTAGGTTCAGTAAGACAATATGATGCTGCCCACTCACCTGAAGCCAGTTTTGGTAGATATTTTTCTTTCTGTTCTGCATTACCGTAATATACAATCGGTAGTGTCCCTATTCCTGTATGTGCTGAATACGCAACTGAAAATGAATAACCTGACCCCATTGCAGCACTTGCCAACATTGATGTTACGAAAGATTGTTCAAATCCGCCATACTCTTCAGGAACCGAAATGCCAAGTAATCCGAGTTCGCCTGCTTTGCCTATCATATCTCTCATAAGCCCTTTTTCCTGATCGTCGATACGATCAAGAATCGGGTAAATTTCTGTATCAAGAAAATCCTCACATGTTTGTGCAATCATTTGCTGTTCTTCATCGAACTCTTCCGGAATAAAAATGTCTTTGGCATCAGTTTCTTTGATAAGAAATTCGCCACCTTTTAGAATATTTACTTTATCCATCTTACTAAATATAGGTTTGTTTTTAAAGCGGCAAAGATATAAAAATCTCAAATCACAGAAATCAAAACACAAATAAATCTCTAATGGTATAAATTTAACTCCAAAACATTGAAAAATGACCTGCAATACTTGATTGTTTCCTCAGATTAGGTAGTGTATCAGAAATATCTATTTTCCTGTTTGATGTTATTATGTCTATTATTTTTTTATGTTACTTTATCTTCCTGCCCGAAAGAATGAATTCTTTCATTCAGGCGTGGATATAAAGTAACCAATCCCGTACATACGCATAGGCGTTAACCTTATTAATTTATAATCTGATAACCAAACACATCCATAAACATTTCTAGATGATTATTTCTCTTTCGTCGTTTTTCAAATGTTGTGTAGTATGCAATTTCCTTTTCTAATGCATCTATTGTTTCACAGGCAAAT
>JAUVIX010000202.1 GCA_030592565.1 Chlorobiota bacterium | reverse complement strand
TTGAAAAATTTCTCCCTAAGCGATTGAACGAAAAAATTGAAAAAAGCTTTGATCAGACAGTATTTATTAAGAATCAGAAAAAACTAGGGAATGACGCACCTGCATTTGATATGGTTAGAGCTTCTGTAACATTGGTTGTTGCCAGTATCCTTATCGCGTTTGGTACATCTTTAAAACTTCCATTGTCAACTACTTATGTTACATTTATGGTTGCAATGGGTACTTCACTGGCTGACCGTGCCTGGGGGCGTGAAAGTGCAGTTTACAGAATTTCAGGTGTTCTTTCGGTAATAGGTGGTTGGTTTTTTACTGCCTTAGCAGCTTTTACAGCGGCTTTTGTTCTGGCATACCTGATATCTTACGGTGGATTTATTGCAATTATTGCATTTGTGCTTTTCGCTGCATTTATAATTTACCGGACGCACATTCTTCATAAAGAAAAAGTTGAAGAAGAGAAAAATGATATCGAAATAGATAATGAGGAACTTACAAATGAGAGCTTAGTAGCTAAAAGCTCGAATAATGTAGTTAATATTCTGGAAAATGCTGGTGAACTAATCGAAAAAATATTTAACGCTCTTGCTAATGAAGATCTTAAAAAACTCAGAAAGATAAATAAGGATGTCGATAAGATAAACAAGAAAACAAAAAAATCAAGAGATAACGTTGAGAAGATTATCAGACAGCTTGAGGAAAGCTCCGTCGAATCAGGACACTATTATGTTCAAGTGCTTGATTATCTTCGTGAAATTGCTCATACAATAACTTTCATTGCAAGGCCAAGCCTTGAGCATGTTGACAATAATCATAAGGGTCTGCTTCCTGATCAGGTTACTGAACTTGAAAGAATACAAAAGGAGATGAACAAGCTTGTTAAGATGCTTACTAAAGATATTAATGATAAGGATTATTCAAATCTTAAAGATATATTAGAGCAGCAGCAACTGATTCTGGATACAATTGATGGAACAATAAAAAATCAAATTAAGAGAATCAAGACCAATGTAGTGGGAACTAAAAACAGCCTCCTGTACCTGAATATCCTGGCAGAAAGTAAGAACTTGATTCTATATGCTGTAAATGTACTCAAGTCGCACCGCGACTTCGTAAATGACATGAATGGAAGTGAGGCAAATAATGAAAGTGAAGACTCATAAATTTCAGGGGATTCTGTTTTGCATAATCTCCTGAAATTTTATTTCTGCCTTTTTATTACCTTCTATTTATACTACATTGCCAAACATTGCGTTACTCTTTAAATCAAATTTAATTAGTACTTGCTTATGCCCGAACAATACTTTTTTCAAATTCATTAAATTATTCATTAAATAAAGTAAAATGAAAAAAGTGAAGATTTTAATTATTGCCATTTTGGCCATAATAATGGGCTCCTGTTCAAAAGAAAATAGTAATAATGGCACTACCCAACTTGTACCTTTGGATTATGGATATATTCCATTTTATCCGGGAAATTACTGGGTATATGATCAATATATGATAGATACACTCGGCAATGAAATACTACTTGATACGTATGATAGTGTTGCTATAACCGGGATAAATAATGTAGCAGGTATAACCTACCTTGTTTTTGAAGGGACCTGGCTTTCCGGACAAAATTTTTCTGACACAGTTCTTTTGTTAAGAGATTCTGCGGGATATTATGTTGATCCGACCGGATGGGTACATTTTTCAGATGAAAATTTTTCAGACACTCTTGCCTCATCCACTTATGTTGTAAATGGCGACACCCTTTATGAGTCGTGGTATAAAATGCAAAGTGGACCACAATCGGTTACCGTCCCAGCTGGCACATTTGATATATTGACTTATCTTGGAACAATCCATACTTTCAATCCGGTACCTCATGTACCCGAAATCAGGTATAAAGACAAGCTGTATGCAAGAAATGTCGGATTAGTTCGTGATACCTACTATTACTTTAATAGCCCAAACCGGTACGAAAGACGGCTTAAAAACTATTATGTTGATAAGCGATCATCAGTTCATTAACAATAATACGACTTAAAAACTCCCGAATTTCAAAGTTATTCCGTACGAAAATCCTTTCAGGTCGGGAGTATCAGTAATTAAGTCGTAGTTATTATTAGTTTCATCCCAAGTGTAATAGGATAATGAAACGTTAGAAGTATAACGGTAATGTACACCCAGTGCTATTCTAAAGAATTTAACCATACTTAACTCTATTTCCAATCCGGGTTCAAATACAAAAAATGCATCCGAATCAACCGTGTAAGCATTTTCATAATTTGGGCCTCCCGGGGCCCAGGGAGTATTAATATAAGCTATTCCGCCTGCTCCAATCAATACCGGAATGGCCAAATGGATAGCTGATTTTGCTCCAATAATTGGTTCGATCATCAATCCACCATAACCTCCTGCAAGTTGAAACTGTGTACCATCCGAAGTAACTTCGGTTTTGATATCATTTGTTATTCCATAACCGGCTATACCAATCCCAACTCCATGATTAATGACCCAAGCACCACGGATTCCAATAAGCAAGGCGTCCCTGCCATCCAATTGCGAATAGTTTATTGATAAACCACCATATCCGCCACTTGTTATTCTGTTACCTCCAAACAAGGTTCTATATTCATTTCTTTGCACACTATTATCGTCTTGTGCATTTGCTGTAATACCGAATATTACTACTAAAAATAAAAAAACAGTTCTTTTCATCTTGATTTAGTTTTGTCTGTTAAATATATATCTTAATGAGAATGCTATATCCCAAAAATCAACTCTAAAAGTCTTTTGGCCAAATAATTCAAAATAGGGTTTATAATCAAGGCTTATATTAAATGGAATTGATTCAAACTGGTATTCAAAACCCATCATCAGGTCAGCTCCAATAATTGGAGACACCATTCGCTGGTATGAATAGTATTCAACTCCATTTACAACTTTTGTATTATAATTATCATACTTAATATACCCTGCATGAGCTCCCACACCAGAGACAAAGAAAAGATTTGCAATTCTGTGAACAGCCAAAGGTCTGTATTTCTGCACCATTCCCACAAATCGAAAACCATTCATCTGATAACCAAGTATCAATTCCATACCAGAAAGGTCATCATCAATAAACTGTATTGAAAGACCTGATACGCCACCTCCCCTCAACCCAAAAGATGTACCCTTTTCTTGGGCAACACCTGCAATTACATACAAAATTAATACAACGGTAAATAGATATCTCATATTAAGTTTTGTTTTTCATTTTCAATGACAACATTATTATTAAAAGGTCGCAATTTTACAATATTTTTTTTATTTCCCCGGTGCTATATCTTTTATAACTACCTTTCCTGATTTAACATTAAGATTAACACTTCCTTTGTTTGCCGAATTATCTCCAATAACACCGTACGATTTATAAATATCCTCTTTTTTGTCAACAGTCTCCTTTTTTATGTTTTTATAATGTTCAGGATAATAAATTCCGGTTTCTCCCGAATAGTTGATAGTCAAATCGCATGAAATTGTAACAGGAAAATTCAGGTAGATATCAGTATATTCTGATTGTAGTTCTATTATCCTGAAGCCTTCAGAGATGTCTTCAAATTTCATTTCTCCATACTCAGTAATTAATTTTGTATTATCAGAAACTTCTTTTATTGTCAGGTATGAAAAGGAAGACTTCCCATTAATATTGCCAAGCACTCCAATATAATATTTATCCCTGCTGGAGTCAATATTCAGGAATTCTGCTTTTGAAATATTAATAGTTGATGACTTACTTTCAATTTCAAGATTACTAACACTATCAATTTCGATTTCAGCATATTTAATTATTATTTTACCTTCATTAATTCTGTTTATACTTGCATTACCAAAATTCAGATTTATGTTGGTGTATCCTGATAAATAGTTGGCTTTTAAATCTCCATTGGAAAGATTAATATTTGCTTCTCCTTGATAATCTGAAAAATAAATATTGCCGAATTTATTTTCAAGTTTAATTTCCATATCATTTGGCAGGTAAATATCATAATAAATTTGGACCTTAGTGTTTCCGCTAAAAATGGTATTCGCCAGATCAGTGACCTCTGACCAAAAGCTATTTTGATTTTGCTTAAATTGTGTCGTGGCAATAATATAATATTTTGTGGAAGAGAACTCAACATCAATGTAATCAAATATCTTATCTGCTTTTGATTTCTTATTTGCTTTGACCCGTATATCAATAACAATTTTTACAGAATCGTTATCCCATGTAAACAAATGGATATTTCCATATTTGTTATTGATCTCCAAAGCAGTTTCCTTATACACCTTAAAGGATTTGCTCTCAATCTTGTTCCTTTCATATACCTGAGAGCTTACTATTTTTATCTGAAACAGTGTAAGACAAAACAATATTATCACCTTATATTTCATACTGTGGATTTTCGTTTTCTTTAACTATTTTGGATTTTTTCAACTGATATAATACATCCTCAAGGATACTGAGTTTGAGCCTGTAGTTTTGAATCATTGCCTCAATTACCTCCTCATTATCATTATTTTCTTTGAGATCATTTTTAAGTTCCTTGAAAATATCTTCCAGCTCCCCAAGGTCGTAATTAATTTCTTCTATTATTTTAGGGTTACCCCCTGATAGCTTAAAAATCTCATCCTTTGCATTATTAATGTGTGAAGAATAAAAAACCTCTGCTTCCATCAACATACGTATGCTTTCGGTTTCCTCAGTATTGCTTCCCGGTTGAACAATTATGACACTATTCTCCTGCATCCAATCATGGAAATAGTATGAAGCAATAAATATTACAATAACTGCTGCCACTCTTATTGCAATAGTTTTCCAGCTCAATTTAACTACTTTGGGTGCAGTCTTTCCTATTTGGTCCCACAACCTGTCATCAGGAATAATTACATCAAACTCATCCCGATGATCACGAATGTACATTTCCAGCTTATCGTGTTTCATAATTCATCTCTTTTAAAACTACTCTGATTTTTCTTTTAGCTCTCATATATTGTGACTTCGAATTAGACTCACTTATTTTTAATATTTGCGCTATTTCCTTGTGATCATATCCTTCGAGCAGATAAAGTGAAAAAACCATTTTACTTCCATTGGGCAATTGCTCCATAGCTTTCTTTATCCTGTCCACACTTAATCCTGAATCATAGTCTTCATTATCAGCCTCAGAATTGTCATCAAAAAGACTCATATCATCAAAGAACTGCAAATTAGTTTTTCGCCTTTTAATTTCATTTAAACAATTATTTATCACAATTCTTTTGATCCAGAAACCAAAACCTGATTCGTATCTGAAAGAATGAAGACGTGTAAATGCATCTGAAAAAGATTCCTGCAGCATATCCTCAGCTTTTTCCCGATTGTTCATCATTCTATAGGCGACATTTAACATAGCTTTTGCATACAATTTATACAACCTATATTGTGCTGTTGTATCTCCCTTTTTGCTCAGCTCGATAATGCCCTTATGAATGTCCGATTGCGCTACTGCCAATTATGCTATCTTTTTCGTTATTTAATGACAAGAAAAATATTGATAGGTTGCAATTTATGTAACAAACTTTAAAACAAAATGCTACCTCCCTTTTTAAAAATGTGAAAATAGTAATTTTCTAAGAATCTGTGAATAATTAATATCTACACTATTTCGGAAAAAATATAGTTGTTAAAGCTTTACATAAAATTCAGATAATATTCCCATAAACATACTTAATTTCCATAATTGAGAAAACTAAAAAATCAATCTATGCTCATTATCAGCATATTACGTATTTGTATGGTTTTTGCCAATATAGATAAACGATATACTTAATGATATTGATAAATGGAAAAAGGTTTTGATGAAATAGCAATGAAAATGTTAGCAGCAGGAATGCTGAAGGATTTTTATTACGTTGTTGCAGATGAAGATAATGATTTTTATTGGGCATTAAATCTTGATGATCATCCCAATTCATTTTTGCTGGATAAATCGTACCAGAATTACAGAAATAATATTCCGGGTCGAGACAACGAATCTATGGTAGTTATCCAACCAAATGTTTAATTATTTTCTTGCTTCTATCTTCATAATTCTCAATGGTAAAAAGCCTGGTGTTCACCGGGCTTTTTGCTTTTTATCAATTTTGGATAAAAACTATTCCTCATCAGGGAATTTGTCAGGTTTTCCAAATTCGGAATTATTAATAAAAGCCGTATCGGAAAGCGTAAGAAGGAAAGCCATAACATTTGCCTTTTCATAAGGAGTAAGCATTGTTCCTCCGTTGGCAATATGATGCATCAACGGGTTAATATATGGCGACCAGACTAAGGCTGAACTATAGAAGTCTATAACCACATCCAAAGAATTAAATCTGCCATCGTGCATATACGGAGCAGTAAATTCTATATTTCTTAATGTTGTAGCTTTATATGCTCCATGGTCTGTTGGATCCCCGGTAATGGAGTAACGGTCTCTTGGGTCGTTAAAAACACTGTCTTTTCCATTATTGTAAAAAAGGTTGGTAGTAAACAGCGGGTTGCCGGCAGCACCATGGCAATGAAAACAATCAGCCCCTTCTTCAGTGGTAAATAAAACAAACCCGCTTAGTTCAGAAGATGACAATTGGACTTCACCCCGCAGATATTTATCGAATTTTGAGTCGGCTGATATAAGTGTACGGATAAACTGTGCAATTGCCTTTCCCATATTTTTTACTGTTATCGTTTCGCTGCCAAAGGCTTTTTTAAACAATTCAGGGTAGCCGGGCAACTGCTGAAAAAGTTCTTTCACCCTGTTTGTATCGCCGTTCATTTCATGTTCGGCTACGATCCCCATCCATACCAGGTCTTCAATGTTCCTGTACTGTGGTAAAGGGTTATCATTGCTTACAAAACCATTCCACAAGTAACCTGAGTTATTCCATACAAGGTTGAT
>JAUVIX010000053.1 GCA_030592565.1 Chlorobiota bacterium | reverse complement strand
TTTCATATATTCTGAAAAGAATTTAGCATGGCTACAAGTCATCGCACCGTTATGAGTGTGATCCTGAGCAAAACTGCTTCCAATAATGAAGCTAAATAATAAAACGAATAATAGATTTTTGTACATAGTTAAATAAATTAATATGTTAATATTTAGATACAAGACAAAAAAAAGAGAGATAAGTTGCATTTTTTTGATAAAAAGCTCAAATGGATAGTTAATTCAGCCTAAGATATTGTTTTTATCCCGGATTGAGGTTTGTTAGTCCCGAACAATAACCTGAATATCTGTTTGAATAACAAAATCAAAATTCATCAAAGCTTAACAAATTTTCTAATGAACCTGTTTTTCTTATCCGAGATTCTAATAAAATAGGTTGATGGTTTCAATTCGGAGATATTAATCTTGTTTTCCAAACTATTTGCCGTTGTTTGCAACACAACTTTTCCTGCTATGTCAAAAACTGTTATATCCTTGTCTTCTATGCTTGAATTGGCAAAATATACATAAATAGTATTCCCTGCAGGGTTAGGCCCGGTTGAAAAGAACAGAGGGTTATTAACCTCATCAATGCCTATCGAAATTGAAGCAACCCTATCAAGAGTCCAGTCGTTAGGGTCAACTGCTAAGGAGTCTATCTGTTTGTCTATCGGAATTGTAAAGGTTTCTATATTATCGGTTTGCCAAACCCTTATCAGAGTATCTGACCCATCGCTGAAATACAATCCGTATTTCATAGTCATTTTAAAAAATGGTGTTATATCCGGCATTGAAGATGATTGGGTTGCAGTAAGAACCAAGTTGCCATCCCACTGTGCCCATACAATATCATAAATTGGGAATCCCTGTCCGAAATACCACTGGTCGAAAAAATATGTAAAATCATTTCCAGTTGTTTCATTTAGCACATTCATAAAGTCTAATCCTGTAGCTACTCCATCGGCATACTGCTGTTGAAAATTCTTAAAAACCTGAAAGAACAGGTCATCATCATTCAGTTCAAACCTAATCATATGAAGCAATAATGCTCCTTTATGATAGCTTAGTCTTGCATCAAATATTCTCCAGACACTGTCGTATTCAATTGCTTCATCCGGTACATAAACGCTTCCTCCGGGCTCTGTCATAACATGTTCTGTTGTCTGCTGTATCCATATCTTATACCAGTTACCGCCTGCAAGATATTCGTGAGCAAGATAATCGGTATATGTGGCAAATCCCTCATTTATCCAGATATCATTCCAGGTTGCACAGGTTACATTATCACCAAACCACATATGCCCCAGTTCGTGTGCTACAATACCAAATCCAAAATGTCCTATAGTTGTCATAGTTTGGTGCTCCATACCTCCTCCAAGAGCTGTTAAGCAGTGTCCGTATTTTTCTTCATGAAATGGATATAGAGAATAGAGGTCAGAAAAGAGTTCAATAAAATCTATAGTGTTGTCAATATTTGGTTTGTAATATTCCAGACATCCTTCGGTATCGTAAATGTAATTCTGGATTAAAATTGAATCACCCTGCATTTCGGTTGGCTTTGCGTAAATGTTATACTCTTCATAATCGGCAACGGCAAAAGAAAGTAAATAATAGTCAATAGGATAGCCTGTTTTCCACTCGTATCTTGCTTTATTGCCTGGCATTGGGGTTATGGCCGTCAGAATGCCCTCAGAACCGGCTTTAAGGGTATCGCTAACAGTAAGGAATATCCAGGCCGAATCGGCTTTGTCTGTGAGTACTTGTTTTACAGGCATCCAGTCGCGCGCACTAAATGGCTCAGAGAGTGTCCAGGTTACATTTTGATCCCAGTCCTCATCATATTCGGTTGAAACTCCTGAGAAAAACTCACCGGTAGGGGGAGTACCATGATAAAAAATTTGTGATGAGACCATCCCACCTTGCTGCACAGGATTTTGCAACGGAATAAAAACTTCATCTCCTGTATGAGTGAAGCCGTGAACTATTCCATTAATCTTTATTGAGTCTATTAACATATCATCAATTAACTCAAAGGCAAATGTATCAAGAACAGTTGCAACCACTTTAGCATTGATTGTTACATTTCCTGAAATATCAATGCTGTTGCTCTCCACATTCAAATCCAAAAAATAAAACTTAACATCATAATCAAACAGAAGAGGTGTTTGAATAATATCCTTTGATTGAAGAATATAGTTTTTGTAAAACTTAGCTTTGCTACAAAGCAAACTCTCTGTGACGTCGTAATTCTTCTGTGCAAACAGATAGTTGACTGAGAGGATAATTGACAGGGAAATAAATAAAGATCGTTTCATATTGGTTAAGTATTAATTTTCTAACTCGTTAAATGTTATATAATCACTACAATTAATATCTTTGCCAAAATTAACAAAATATTGAATACTTTGTTATCGTTTATTTTACTTTAGAAAAATTGAATTGGTTAACAGTTATAAACATATAATTGAGAAGATTGACAAATTTATCAGAAAGTACTACAAAAATCAACTGATAAAGGGCTCGATATACTGCTTTTCACTTCTTGCGGTATTCTTTCTGTTAGCTACTTTTTTGGAACATTGGGGTAATTTTAATACCATCGCAAGATCAATTATTTTCTATACTTATCTTCTCCTGACTCTCATTACACTTCTGAAATATATTTTCATCCCCATTTCAAAACTATTAAAATTCGGGAAAAGAATTTCTTATGAGCAAGCTGCTGAAATCATTGGTGACTTTTTCCCGGAAGTTAGTGATAAGCTCATTAACACATTACAACTTAAGAAGTTGGAATCAATCGGAATCGCAAATACTGAGCTCATTGAAGCCGGTATTGAGCAAAAAACTAATGAGCTAAAGCCTGTTCCTTTTACTTCAGCTATTCATCTGTCAAAAAACAGGAAATATCTCAAATATGCCCTCCCTCCTATCCTGATTATTTTTGCAATTCTTTTCATCTCTCCAGATCTCATAACTGAGCCTACCGAAAGAATTGTTAATCACAATATTTACTACGAGAAAAAACTTCCTTTTTCTATCTCTGTTGAGAATAATGAGTTACAGGTAATTCAGCACGATGACTTTAAGCTGAATGTTAAGGTTGAAGGTGATGAAGTGCCAGAGAATATTTTTATTAAAACCGGAAACAAAAGGATTAAACTGCTCAGAGAAAGTCCTGTGCGCTTTTATTATAGTTTTCTTAATGTACAGAAAGAGAGGAAGTTTAAACTGATTGCTGATAAATTTGAGTCGCAGGAGTATAACTTGAGAGTACTGCCAAAACCTGTTATTCTTGACTTCACTATTTATCTTGATTATCCTTCATACACCGGCAAAAAAGATGAGGAAATTTCCAATAATGGTGATATAATTCTACCTGAAGGCACTAATGTTACATGGAAGTTTTTTACCAAAAATACGGATATAATTAATTTCCGTTTTGGAGATAAAAGCAAAGTGCTATCAAAAAAGTCATCAAATGCGTTCATATACAACGACAGGTTTTTTCAAAATCAAAGCTATTCTGTCTCAGTATCAAATGAATATCTGCGAAATACCGATTCCCTCTCCTACCGGATTACTGTAATCCCTGATTTGTACCCGACGATTGTGGTTGAGCAGTATACCGATTCAATTTATGATAAAAGGCTCTATTTTAAAGGAGCAATTAAAGATGATTATGGATTCAGACTGCTGACATATAACTTTAAAATTAAAAATGAGACCGGAGAAGATAATATTATTATTACCGATACTATTGCCATAAACCGAAATATTAACACACAACAGTATTTCCACTTTTTCGACATCGCCTCTCTCAACCTTAATCCAGGTGATGGTTTGGAATATTATTTTGAGGTTTGGGATAATGACGACGTAAATGGCAGTAAGTCGTCCCGTTCACAACTATTGGAGTTTAAGACTCCAACGCAAAAGCAAGTAGATGAGGAAACCGATAAAAGTAACAAAGTCATAAAGGATCAGTTGGATGATGCTATGAAGGATGTAAAAAAGCTTCAGAAGGATATTGATGAAATAAACAAAAAATTATACGATAAGAAAGAACTTAACTGGGAAGATAAGCAACAGATAAAGCAGCTTCTTGAAAAGCAGCAGGAATTGAAAAATTTTATCGAAAATATAAAGAAAGAAAACAGGGAAAAGGCATTGCGCGAACAGGAGTATAAAAATATTGATAAAGACCTGATTGAAAAGCAGAAGCAACTCGAAGAGCTCTTCGATAAACTGATGCAGGATGAGGAGTTAAATAAGTTGTTTGAAGAACTCAGAGAGCTTCTTGAACAAGTTGATAAGGATAAGGTAAGTGAGATGTTAGAGCAGATGAAACTGTCGAATGAGGAGCTTGAAAAGATGCTCGACAGGGATTTGGAACTCTTTAAACAGCTTGAATTTGAGCAAAAGCTTGACGAAACAATTGAAAAGCTTGATAAACTTGCAAAAAAGCAGGAAGAACTTGCTAAGAAGACAGAGGATAAAGATCTGACATCGGAAGAATCAAAAAAAGAACAGGAAAAAATTCAGGATGAGTTTAGCGATCTGAAGGAGCAGATGAATCAGCTAGATTCATTAAACAAACAGCTTGAAGAGCCAAACGATTTTGATAAGCAGGAGGAGGATCAGAAGAAAGTTGATGAGGAGATGGATAAGGCTGAAGAGTCGCTCGAACAAAACCAAAGGAAAAAGGCATCAAAATCGCAGAACAAAGCAGCACAACAAATGAAGCAGATGCAACAGTCGATGGAACAGATGCAGGGGGCAATGAGTGAGGGCGGAATGGAGGAGGATATTGAGTCTTTAAGAAGCATTCTTGAAAACCTGATACAGCTTTCATTTGCGCAAGAGGCTCTTATTCATAAGGTTAACAATATGAATTTGAATGATCCAAAATATATTGAATTGAGCCAGGAGCAAAAAAATATTAAGGATGATTTGCAGATTGTTGAGGACTCATTGTTTGCTTTAAGTAAACGACAGATAATGATTGAGCCTTTTGTAACCCGTGAAATTTCATCTATTAATACCAATATTGACCAGTCTGTTAAATATTTGAATGACAGACGAACTGGTATTGCAGCGAGCAAACAACAGTATGCAATGACATCCATCAATAACCTTGCACTTATGCTTTCTGAGACCCTAAACCAAATGATGCAGAGTATGCAACAGCAATGTTCAGGAAATAAATCATGCAAATCGGGAAAGCCAAAACCCGGGTCTGGCCAATCTTCTATGAAGTCGATGAGGCAATTGCAGGAGCAACTGAATAAACAGATCGAAAGTCTGAAAAAGGGAATGAAGGATAAAGGCGAGAAACCTGGTGGCAAATACGGGAAAAGCTCAAGTGGTATGAGTGAGCAGCTTGCAAAACTTGCTGCACAGCAGGAAGCATTAAGAAATCAGATGCAGAAGTACTCTGAGCAATTAATGAAGGAAGGAGAGATAGGAGCAAGTAAAGAGCTGAAAAAAACTATAAAGAAGATGGATGAAACCGAGACGGATATTGTTAATAAAAGAATCACTCAACAGACCTTAATGCGTCAACAAGAGATACTTACAAGAATGCTGAAGTCGGAAAAGGCGGAGATGGAAAGAGAGATGAAGGAAGAAAGAGAATCAAAAGAAGCAAAAGAAGAAAAATATCGTAACCCTGATGAATTATTTAAGTATAAGCAATCACAATCAAATGAAATGGAATTATTAAGAACAGTTCCGCCAGGTTTAAAACCCTTTTACAAGAACAAGGTTAATGAATATTTTTTTAATTTCGAAGAACGATGAAAACAGAACAAAGAACACTCAGATTACAGTCATTACCGGAGAACATTCATCAGGTTGAGCAACTCGTCGAAGATATATGCGATGATTATGCCCTCAATCAGAATTATTTTGGATGTATAAATGTTGCTCTTACAGAGGCATTTACGAACGCATTGGAGCATGGAAACAAGCGTGATCCGGAGAAAACCATTACAATCGCATTTGAGAAAAAGTCAACAGGGCTTACCTTTAACATCAAAGATGAAGGTCAAGGGTTTGATTATCAAAGTATTCCAGATGTAGAAGATGATGGTAAAGAGAAAACATTCCCTGGAAGAGGAATCTTCCTTATCAAGTCGTTATCTGACGATGTCAATTATGTTGGCAAAGGTAATGAAATTGAAATCGGATTTAAAATCTCCAGTATCGATTTTGAGACGGCAGTTGACAGAATCAAGAAACTTCAGGATTACTCAAAAACGACAGAGAAAGTACTTGATAATTAATAGCTTGATTCATTTTATTATCTGATAATTAGATATTTGTGAGTCTTAAAGAAACACAGTTTTTTACTGAAGACATTTCCTTTACATTAAGGAATAAGAATAAGTTACGGATATGGATTCAGGTTGTTATTGGTAATGAGAAAAAGTTACCGGGCAGCCTGAATTTTGTTTTTTGTAGCGATGAATATTTGCATAAACTTAATGTGCAATATTTGAAGCACGACACTCTCACCGATATTATCACTTTTGACCTTTCAGAAAATGCTGATGAAATTTCTGGAGAAATCTACATTAGCATTGACCGCGTTAAGGAGAATGCAAAAAAATTTACAGTACCTTTTTGTAATGAACTTCAAAGGGTGATGATTCATGGGATTTTGCATTTGGCAGGATATCATGATAAAACTCAGGAAGAAGTTACCATTATGAGAGGGAAAGAAGATAAATGTTTATCTTTGCTGCCTGAAATTTTGGGATAATCCTGAAATGTTTCACGTGAAACAATTTGATAAAATTATTACATCCGACATACTTGTATAGTTTTTGTACAGGTGCAATAAACTTAGGAAGAATGTAATAGGATAAATGTAATTAGTAATGTTCAAAGAGTACGACATTATAGTTGTTGGTGCCGGGCATGCCGGCAGTGAAGCAGCAGCATCAGCAGCAAACCTGGGTTCGTCTGTCCTGCTGATTACTATGAATATGCAGACCATAGCACATATGTCCTGCAATCCGGCAATGGGTGGAATTGCTAAGGGTCAGATCGTCCGTGAGATAGATGCTCTTGGTGGATACTCTGGTATTATTACAGATAAAACGATGATTCAGTTCAGGATGCTGAATAAATCAAAAGGTCCTGCAATGTGGAGCCCTCGTGCACAAAGTGACAGAACACTATTTACAATCGAGTGGCGTAATATGCTTGAACAAATTCCAAACCTTGATTTTTGGCAGGATACCGTAGTAGGTGTTTTGACAGATGGTAAGAGAATAACCGGAGTTAAAACTGTAATGGGACAGGAGATAAAAACCAAAGCGGTCATTTTCACAAATGGAACTTTTTTGAATGGCTTAATTCATATTGGAACAAAAAGTTATGGTGGAGGCAGAATGGGGGAGAGGGCTTCAAAAAATCTGACTGAAGAGCTAAATTCTATTGGGTTTGAATCCAAGAGAATGAAAACCGGAACTCCTGTAAGAGTAGATGGGCGTACAATCAATTTCTCAAAACTCATTGAACAGCCTGGTGATGAGATTCCCGGGAAATTCAGTTTTACTGACACTCCTTTTTTGAATAGACAAAGGAGCTGTTATCTTGCATATACAAGTACAGATGTTCATGATATTTTGAAAACCGGTTTTGTTGACTCTCCATTGTTTACTGGAACGATTGAGGGAACCGGCCCAAGATATTGCCCGTCAATTGAAGATAAGATAGAGCGTTTCTCTGATAGAACAAGTCATCAGCTTTTTATTGAGCCTGAGGGATGGGATACTATAGAGTATTATGTTAACGGCTTTTCTTCGTCGTTAGCCGACCACGTACAGTTAAAAGCTCTGAGAAGGATTCCAGGTTTTGAAGAAGCTAAAATATTCAGGCCCGGATATGCTATTGAATATGATTATTTCCCGCCTGAGCAATTGAAAAATACACTTGAAACAAGATTGATCGAAAATTTATATTTTGCAGGTCAGATAAACGGGACAACGGGTTATGAAGAGGCTGCTGCACAAGGGCTGATAGCTGGAATAAATGCACATAGAAAAATTAGTGGTCTTGCCGATTTTATTTTAAAAAGATCAGATGCATAGATTGGGGTTTTGATTGACGACCTTATAACAAAAGGTGTTGATGAGCCTTATAGGATGTTCACTTCAAGAGCTGAATACAGAATTTTATTGCGCCAAAACAGTGCGGACCTGAGACTAACTCCTAAAGGTTATGAAATCGGACTTGCTGATGAGAAAAGAATGAAAAGAGTTGAACGAAAAGCAGATATCATTTCAGAACTTGTTAAGTTTTTTAAAAAGGAGAGTATCAGCCCTGATGAAATAAACTCTTTGCTGGATGAGAAAAATACAAGCAGGCTTTCACAAAAAATAAAAGTTGAGACTGTGTTGTCACGCCCCCAGATTCAGCTAAATGATTTAATAGCGAATGTCGATAGAATAGCGGATTTTGTTAATTCCTTTGATAAAAGTATTATTGCAGAATGTATTGAGGAAAGCGAGATTCTTGTAAAATATGGCAGGTATATCGAAAAGGAAATTGATATGGCGGGTAGATTGAATAAGCTTGAGGGACTAAAACTCGATCCTGATATTGATTATTTTAAGATAGCTGCTCTTTCGTATGAAGCACGTGAAAAGTTGTCGAAGATTAGGCCGGCAACTTTAGGACAGGCATTAAGAATATCAGGGGTTTCTCCGGCAGATGCTTCGGTTTTAGTAGTTTATATGGGAAGATAGATTGTGAAAAGCTTGCCTAAATGGATATGTTGATAGAAAAAAGGGTTCAATTTGATGTTTCACGTGAAACAAATGCTATGATCAGATTAAATAAATGTCCGGTTTGTGGAAGTCAGAAGATGGAAATCTTTCTGAAATTGAAAGATTATTTTCTGACAGGTGAATCCTTTGAGATATCACAATGCGTAGAGTGCGGTTTCAAATTTACTAATCCTGTTCCACGTGAAACAGACCTCCCGAAATATTATGAATCAGATGAATATATTTCTCATAGTAATACTTCAACAGGGTTAATAAATAGGATTTACCAATCAGTACGAAAGCATTCCATTAAGAAGAAAGTCAGAATAGCAACCACGAAACTTACCAGAGGAGAGGCACTGGATATTGGATGTGGAACAGGTGATTTTTTAAAAGAAATGTCGAATAGCGGCTGGAATGTAAAAGGAATTGAGCCGAATGATACCGCACGGAATAGAGCGATAAAAAATTACGGACTTGATATTTATAACGAATCCCAATTATTTGAATTCAGAGAAAATAGGTTTGATGTAATTACGATGTGGCATGTTCTGGAGCATGTTTACAATCTCGAAAGAGATCTTACTCAGATAAAAACGATATTGCGGAAGGAGGGAAGGCTTGTAATTGCACTACCAAATGCAGATTCGCTGGATGCAACAATTTATAAAAATTTTTGGGCGGCTTATGATGTTCCGCGACACCTTTATCATTTTAACCAATCTTCAGTTAGGAGGTTAATGGAAAATTTCGGTTTTGAGATCGTTACTATAAAACCGATGGTCTTTGATTCATTTTACATAAGTATGTTAAGTGAAAAATATATGCACGGGAAAATAAATTATATAAGCTCATTTTTTAATGGCCTGAAATCCGATTTATATGGTCTGTCGGATAAAAAATATTATTCTAGCCTTATTTATGTTCTTAGAGTAAAAAATTCTTAATTTTAAGCCTTCTAAAAGGACGAACACGCTTTAGAGTATATCTTATCAAAAAGTTGATAAAAATTGCTCATAAGGGCTAAAAATTGTTTGCCTTTATGTTGGTGATAATCAGTATTATAAAGCAAAATAGCATGAAAAGTATTTTTCACGGCAAATATAATTACCTCATTCCGTTGGTGTTAGCTATCTTCTTTCTTGCCATGGCATTGTTATTCAGCTTTTTATACGTTTCGCCTGATAATTCTCCATTCCTGACTCATAATTTTCAAAAAACTCTCAACCAAAAGGAAAACAGACTAAAAAATATTTTTTCAGATGTAAAATCAGAACTTGATACATCAAATGCGAAATTGTTGTTTGATAATAATCAATATCTAAATTTGTATGAGAAGGATGGAATTCTGATCCTGGTTTTTGAGGACAACCTGTTAAAATTCTGGAACGACAATTCGGTTTCTGTTTTTGATGATTATGATTCAAACGATTTTCAAGAGGGTCTAATGCATCTTTCGAACGGCTGGTTCATAAAAGAGGAAATAAATTCATCCCCGTACAAAATTGTCGGGCTTATTAAGATAAAGAATGCATATCCTTATGAAAACGCACATATCACAAATAGTTTTCAGCAAGGTTTTCGGATTTATGCTGAGGTGGAAATATCTCCTGACTCCGGGGATGAGAATATAAATTCGACTGATGGCGCTTTTCTGTTCTCTTTACAATTTCCTGACAAGTATGAACCTGGAGGAAAACTGATTATCTTTCTGACCTCTCTTTATCTCCTGGTTTATGTTTTTCTAATATTATTTATTTATCGGGCCTATCGGAAAGTAATCTCTGTTTTAAATGAAAAATTGTACTGGGTACTGTTTTTTATTTTTGACATTTTATTGCTTCGCTTCTTAATTTTCTATTTTGAAATCCCTGGAATATTATACAACTCTTCCCTTTTTAGTCCACAATTTTTTGCTTACTCCGATTTGTTTCCATCACTTGGCGACTTACTGGTAAATGTGGTCACAATTTTTGCTATAGCAGTCTTGTTTTATAAGAAGGTTGTCATAAACAGTAATATTTTCGATAAACCGATTTGGTTAAAAAGAGTGCTGCAAATATCTACTTTGGTTTTCTCATTTTTGGTTTTTGAACTCCTGACACGCCTGTTAAATGGAGTGATAATTAATTCGGCAATTTCGTTTAACCTGGATGATATTACAACTATTAATCTTTATAGTATAATTGGTTTTATTAGCATTGCTCTGCTTACTCTTTCATTTGTCCTGTTTACGTTTAAAGTATTGTTCGCTCTTTCAAATTCCTTTAAAACGCAGGGTGAATTCTTTTTAATGATAATTGGAACAGGGCTCGTACTCTATTTGTTAATGCGTTTTCTATTCAATGAGGATGTTCTTGATCTTGCATTTTTCCTGGTTTACGCAGGTTCTTTTCGCATTATCTCCCGTTTGGGAAAACTAAATATCAAATTTTCTACGATTGTCTTTTTTCTGATTCTTTTTTCACTTTATGCCACTCTTATTTTATATGAAAGTAATAACTTCAAAGAAAAGGAGAACAGGAAACTTGTTGCTTCTGACCTGAGTGAGGAGAGGGATCTTGTAGCCGAATTCCTTTTTGAGGATATTAAAAATGAGCTTAGCAATGACAAATCACTTATTGAGCCAATTCGACAATATCTTTTTGCAGGGGTTGACAACTCTGATTCAATCGCCTCCTACATCACTGATAAATATTTTACTAATTACTGGGACAAATACAATTTTTTAATAACTATATGTGATGATAACCGTTCGCTGGATATTCAACCAGATGACTATGTTATAAACTGTTATGAATATTTTGATAAAATTGTAAATGATTACGGGATGCCAGCAATGAGTGACGGCTTTTATTATATGGATTATGATATGACAAATGATAATTATATTGGAATTGTGGACTATAAATCTGCTGATACGTCAATAAGAATTATTATTGAGATATTTTCAAAAATTATCCCACGCGGTATTGGATATCCTGAATTACTGTATGATCGTAAAAAGATAAAGCATACTGATCTGTCACAGTATTCGTGGGCAAGATATGAGAACGGAGAACTTATATCACGGTTTGGGAAGTATTTTTATTCAATAGGCCTGTCGCATTATGGCAAATTTATCGGAAATTATATCCTCTTTAACAGAAATGGATATAACCATCTTTACTATAAAGTTGATGATAATAGGGTGTTGATTGTGAGCAAGAAAAATCCTGGGATCCTGGATATAGCTGCACCTTTCTCTTATATCTTTATCTCTTTCGGCGTTCTTTTACTTATAATCCTGATTCTGTTTAGTAGCCCTGTCAATATCAGGTTTTTTGATATGAGTTTCAATATGCGATTGCAACTCTGGATTACAACTATTATTCTGGTTTCATTCATTTTTGTGGGGGTAGGCTCTCTACTATATATTATATCTCTCAATAATTCAAAAAACCACGACATCCTTAGCGAAAAAGCCCATTCCGTACTTATTGAGCTTGAGCATAAACTTTCAGACAAAGAAGCTCTCACCCCGGATATGAAGCCGTATCTTGGAGATATACTGTATAAATTTTCTCTGGTCTTTTTTACAGATATAAATCTTTATGATCTTGATGGGACTGTGCTTGCTTCATCGCGCCCAGAAATTTTTGAGCAGAGCCTTATTTCAGCAAAGATGAATTCAGAGGCATTCAATGTGATTAGCAACAACAGAAAATCATTTTTCATACACGACGAATCAATCGGCAATTATAAATACTTGTCAGCTTACGTACCTTTCAGAAACTATGATAATGATTTGATTGCCTATGTGAATCTCCCGTATTTTGCAAGGCAGGATGAGCTTACTAATGAGATTTCGGCACTACTTGTGGCATTTATTAATATTTACGTAATACTTATCGGAATTTCCATTTTCATCGCTCTCATAATATCCAATTATATTACAAAGCCGGTACAACTGATAAAGGAAAAGATAAGCAGGTTAAGGTTGGGGACAACAATTGAAAAGATAGAGTGGGAGAAAAATGATGAGATTGGGAGCCTGGTTGAAGAGTATAACCGTATGGTTGATGAGCTTTTGAAAAGTGCGGCACTCCTAGCTAAATCGGAACGGGAAACGGCCTGGCGCGAGATGGCAAAACAGGTTGCTCATGAGATTAAAAATCCTTTGACTCCTATGAAACTGAGCGTTCAGTATCTGCAAAAATCATGGGATGATAAATCGCCTGATTGGGATAAAAAGCTTAAAAGGTTTACTGATACATTAACAGAGCAAATAGACACCCTTTCAGTTATAGCAACAGCCTTCTCCGACTTTGCAAAAATGCCCCGATCAAAATTTGAAAAGAGGGAATTGTCAGATATTATCAATATGTCAATCGGGCTTTTTAAAAATTCTACTAAAATTAAATTTGAATTTGACTCCTCTGGTAAATACTTTGTTCTTGCTGACCGTGAACAGTTGATGCGTGTGTTTAATAATCTTATTAAAAATTCAATTCAGGCTATTGATAATCCTGAAAATGGATTTATAAAGATTTCTGTAACTACGCAAAGTAAGATACATATAATTCATTTTTCTGATAACGGAAAAGGTATTTCCGAAGAGCAGGGCGAACAGATTTTCTATCCCAGCTTTACGACCAAAACAGGAGGTATGGGCCTAGGACTTGCAATGGTAAAAAACATCATTCAGAACGCCGGCGGAGACATTTCTTTCAAATCTGAATTAGGAGAGGGGACAGTGTTTGTTATTAGCCTGCCGGTTTTTGAAGAAAATCTATAAAGTCTAAACAGGTTTTTCATCAGAAGTACACCTCAAATGTAATGAACCCGGGTTTCCAACGTATTATAATAAATGCAAAGTCATAATAACAAAAGCAGGATAAACAAAATTGATGTCACCGGAGAGATTTTATGAAATAATAGAACCTTTTAAAGAGAAGCTTTACGGCTTTGCTCTCAGGATGCTGGGCAGCAGGGAAGACACCAAGGATGCTCTGCAGGATGTTCTTTTGAAACTTTGGAAAATGAGGTTTGAGATTGATACAGCTGCAAAGATAGAAAGTCTTGCAATGACAATGATGAGAAACGTTTGTATTGACAGGCTCAGGCAAAGAAAAAAACTAAACGGACACAATTCTGACATTGCTGACGAAAGTAGATACATCATAAACTATGATGAAAAAGATCTGGTGAAAAGAGTAAGAGAAGAGATAAAAAATCTCCCTGATATACAAAGGATGATTATTGATCTGAAAGATATTCAGGGATACTCTTATGAGGAGATAAGCGAAATTACGGGGCTGAATATCAATGCAATAAGGGTGAATGTTTCAAGAGCAAGAAAAAAGATAATACACATTTTCGGA
>JAUVIX010000273.1 GCA_030592565.1 Chlorobiota bacterium | reverse complement strand
GTGCCAGAGGAGATGGGATGAAGTCACAGGTATTCAGACGTGCCAATGGCCCGACTCTGTACCAACCCTTTTCTCTTCCAAACTCAGTCAAATAAGGAAACTTCATATAGCTCCAGTTCCTGACTTCTTCTCCAATATACTCAAGGTAATCCTGATAATCAACATCGTGAAGAATTTTCTTACCATCGGAATCAACTGCCCTGAGTACTCCGTGGTACAGATCAAGAGCTCCGTCCTTTCTAACCAGACTTAAGTGGCTCGATGGAAAGGCAGCAAAATTATCGATAAAATCTTTGTTCTCTTTCTGATAACCTTTCAGGAATGCAAGAGCATCCTGTGACCATGATATCATTTTATCAATATTCAGCGGGTCTGGGCCGTTTAGGAAACTGTCCTTTTCTTCCTGCGTCAGATGTTTGTTTATTCCACCCGGGATGGCACCTGTTCCGTGAATTTTCTTTCCGGCAGTAGCTTTGATAATCTCCTGTCCGAATTTCCGCATCATCACTCCCTGAACCGCAAGATCCGGGAATTTCTTAGCTACTCCGATAATATTTCTTATTGCGGGGTCACTATCAATACCAAAAAGAAGGTCGGGCGAAACAAGATGAAAGAAATGCAATACATGCGACTGGAACATTTGTCCGTAATGCATTAATCTTCTCATTTTTTCTCCGGTTGGAGTTAGTCCATCACCAGTGCCGGCACCAACAATCACATCAAGTGCTTTGGCAGCAGCAAGATGGTGACTTACCGGACAAATACCGCAAAGACGTTGCACAAGAACAGGAGCTTCCCAATAGGGCCTTCCCTGTACAAATCGCTCGAATCCTCTGAATTCTACAATGTGAAGTCTGCTTTGCGAAATATTTCCTTCATCATCTATATGTATGGTAACTTTTCCGTGTCCTTCAACTCTGGTTACCGGTTCTATTGTTATTTTCTTTGACATAGTTGCTGTTTTTTATAATTAATCAAATTTTACAACCTCATAAGGTAATTTCATCTCATCACCAGTTACAAGAGCTACAAGTGCGTTCCAGATCAGGTCAGCCCGTGGAGGACAACCCGGCAAATAATAGTCTATTTTCACAACCTCATGACATGGATATACTTTGTTTAGCAGAATTGGTAATTCCTCATCATTTGGCATTATTCCGTCAGGATTATGTCCCTTTGTTGACGGCCCGTCAAGATAAGCTTCCCTAAGGCACTCCTCAATGGGAATATTATTTCTCATAGCCGGCAGTCCGCCCATTATTGCACATTCGCCAAGAGATATAAGAATTTTGCAATTTTTTCTAAAGTCCTTCAGGACATGAACATTTTCGCTGTTACAGCATCCTCCTTCGATGATTCCTATATCACACATCTTTGTGAATTCTTTTATATCATCTATTGGACTTTTATTAAATTCAACGAGATCAAATAAATCCAAAATACGTTCGTCTACGTCGAGTATTGACATATGGCATCCGAAACAGCCAGCGAGTGATGTTGTTGCTACAATAGGTTTACTCATTATACTTTCCTCCTTATTAAATTATTACTGATTCTTCAATATCACTTCCTATAGGTTCTTTGTCATACTTCCTGCTACCTATGGGAGTGTAATAACCTCTCTCCTTTTTCAGGATGCTACCCACAGGGCAGTTATCCATTGCCATTGTGGCTTCTTCATCTGTCATTTGTGCTGCAAGTTCGTGGTCAATGTTTATCATCGCATTATGCCCTCTGCCTTTTATTGCAAATATGCTTTTGCCATCTTTTGATTTAATTGACCTGACACACCTTTTGCATAAAATGCACCTGTTTCTGTCAATGAACAGTTTTGTTGATTCAGCATCCACCTCTTTAGGCTCAAAAGCATATGGGAATCTGGGAACAAGCATTGTAAATTTATATCCAAGAGCCTGCAATTCGCAGCACCCGCTCTTTTCACAGGCCGGACAATAGTGATTTCCTGACACAAACAATGTTTCTACAATTATCTTTCTCAGTTCCTGAATATCCTGTGTATTGTTTTCAACCTCCATTCCATCAGCAACAGGGGTTGTGCATGCAGTCATAAATCTACCATTTATCTTGACGTTGCAAACGCGGCAAGAGCCGGCAGGTTTGACACCTTCGAGATGGCAGAGGGTTGGAATATAAATTCCGTTTTGCTTTGCAGCATCTACAAGGTTAACTCCCTTATCTGCAACGCACTCTTTGCCATCTATTTTAAATTTTACTTTATCGCTCATTTTGATATTCTTAATTTGTTTTCAATTTATATTTTCAAAACTTTAAACTAAGCCTCTGGAAACCGTCCTACAGCTCTTGCTGATTCAATAATAGCCGAGTTAAGATCGAATTCTGTATCGAAATCTTTACCTTTTTCAATTTTTGCTTCATACTCATGCCTGAAATTTTCAATACTTGTCAGAATCGGATTCGCAGCCGACTGTCCAAGTCCACAACGATTTGCAATCTTCATCTGTTTTCCCCAATGGACAATTTCATCAAGGTCGCTGGCCACACCTTTACCGTCAATTATTTTCTTCATCTTATTTCTCAGTATAACAGTAAGATAGCGACAAGGAGCACATGAGCCGCAGGATTCTTCAATAAAGAAATCCATAAAATTCATAACAACGTCAAGTATGCTTCGCCCTTCGCCAATAACTATCATTGCACCGCCAGTGGGTAAATCTTCATAACAAATTGTTCTGTGAAATTCATTCGGGCCAATAAGCCTGCCCGATGGGCCTCCAACCTGAACAGCCTTAACATCTGTAGCTCCAGCCATTTCAAGCATTTCATTAATAGTTATTCCCCACTCAACCTCAAATGTCCCAGGATATTTCAAATCTCCCGAAATGCTTAACAGCTTAGTTCCCGATGATTCTTTTGTTCCCATCGACTTGAACCAATCTGCTCCATTTGCAATAATTTTTGTGACAGATGAAAGCGACTCTACATTATTAATAATAGTTTGTTGGTTAAGATAACCTACCTGGACCGGAAAAGGCGGCCTGTTTCTGGGCTCACCACGTTTACCTTCACAGGATTCTATCAAAGCCGATTCCTCGCCGCAAACATAAGCTCCGGCACCAAACTGTATCCTGATATCATAGTTGAACCCCTCAATTCCAAGAATATTATTTCCAAGCCAACCCTTTTGACGGAAATCGCTCAAAACAAATTCCAGGTGTTTTTTGAGATAATAATATTCCTCACGCAGGTATAAAAGACCGAGTTTTGCATTTATTGCATACCCAGCTATAATCATTCCCTCAAACATCAGGCTTGGGCGCTCAGTAAGAATAACCCTGTCTTTAAATGTCCCCGGTTCACCTTCGTCTGCATTACACAAAACAAATCTCTCGTCACCCTCGGCTTTTGAGCAAAAATCCCATTTAAGACCTGTAGGGAAACCAGCACCACCACGTCCCCTTATGTTTGAATTTTTAACTTCTTCTATTATATCCTGCGGTTTTAGTGACTTTAATTTTTCGAGCCCTTCACCAGGTGTATAATCCGAAAAAATCACAGCACCACGGCGGTTAAGGTTATTTGTGACCATTGCTTGTACAAGCTCCGATTGGTTTTGGCCTCCTCCGTAGCTGTTTATCATATCCTCAACAGTATGACCCTGTCTGAATGATCTGATCAATTCCTTGACGCGGTATGTTGTTACTCTGGGAAAGACAATTCCGTTTATTATAGCAGCAGGTTCCTGATCGTTCATCCCTATACAGGAAGTGTCGTATAATCCAAAAAGACCATCATCCGAAACAGTCCCAAATTTTGTCCCGGTAGCTTTTTCGAATGTTTTTGCAACTTCCTCTCTGCCCATCATTTCTGCAACAAGGCTATTGTTTAAATATATGGTATATTTACCACGTGGGTTCTCACTAAAAAAATGATAGAATGTCAATGTCTGCTCCACATCAACTTTTGAAATATTGAGTAGCAGGGCAATCTCTTTCATCTCCCCGTTGGATACAAATCCTTTTTCGGAATGAATATCGTGCAGAATATCCATTAAACGATTAGCATTATTGCCATACTTTTCAACGATACTTTGAACATTTGAACTCATATAATTATATCTTTAAAAGGGTTATCATAATAGCTGTTAATTAAATAACAGCTCAAAATAATCTCAAATATTTCACATGACCAAATAGTTTTTTGAATTTAGAAGTGATTTAAATAAAGCTATTGTTAAAAGATTCACAATAGCAGGGAGTTAGGGCCTCTTTAGAAGTGATTTAAATAAAAATGGTTGATTAATCCGGTGCAGCGCACCACAATATTTATAGCATTAAATACCATCCTGCCGGCAAGGTGCAGCGCACCGAAATATTAAAGAAGATATCCTGGTGCTCCACACCTTACCCGCACTTTCTGCTACGGGCTCTTCCGGATTTGCAATCTGGAAGTAAATATCAATACTTTCTCTATTTCACAAGACACTCTGTTTAAATTTACATCAAATCAAACTCAATTACTAACCAACGTCCCAGGATTCTCCCCGGCAATAACTTTCATCAGGTTTCCTTCGGTGTTCATATCAAAAACAATTATCGGGAAGTTGTTCTCGCGACACATTGTGAAAGCAGTGAGATCCATAATTTTCAATTGTTTTGTGTAAGCTTCTTCAAAGGTTATGGTCTCAAACTTAACAGCATTAGAATCCTTTTCCGGATCAGCAGTATAAACTCCGTCAACACGTGTTCCTTTCAAAAAGACGTCGGCTTTTATTTCAAGTCCACGCAAAACAGAGGTTGTATCAGTTGTAAAATATGGGTTTCCTGTTCCTCCGCCAATAATGACAACCTTGCCCTGCTCAAGGTACTCTATTGCCCGTCGGCTACTCATCAGTTCAGTTACAGGGCCTATTTGAAAACTTGAGAGCAAAGTAGTTTTCACTCCCTGTTTTTCCAATTCTCCCTGTAATGCAAGACTATTAATAACCGTTGCAAGCATTCCCATATAATCACCCTGTACACGGTCCATTCCTTCTGAAGAACCCTGCAAGCCCCTGAAAATATTCCCGCCTCCAATGACTATTGCTATTTGCACCCCTTTGTTGGAAACGGCCTTTATTTCGGCTGCATAATCGCAAAGTCTGCCCGGGTCAATTCCATATTGTTTCTCACCCATCAGAGCTTCTCCGCTTAGTTTTAAAAGTATTCTGTTGTAATTCATAATATTTCCCAATTTTGAACCAAAAGTAAATAATATTATTATTTGTTGAGTGTAAATAAGAAAAATGTTGTAATTTCATACGCGAATAAAATAGGGAGTGTGGTTAGCTGATTGCTACTAATCCACTACG
>JAUVIX010000106.1 GCA_030592565.1 Chlorobiota bacterium | reverse complement strand
TCTACTGGTGGGGGGATACCTGTTGTCGGGGATAGTATAGGGCATTCAAGAGCAGGGAACGCAATAAGGCTTTACAGTTGTAATGAAGTTTTAATAGATAGCTGTATTATAAGGCATTGCGGTTATCCTGGTGCAACTCCTGGGATTTCTATTGGGGGTTATCCAATATCAATAAATATTAAAGTAAGTAAATGTGAAATATATAATATGGAAAGTCAGGGGATAGGGTGTCGGGCTCTAAATGCGACAGTCGAATACTGTCACATTTACAATACGAATATGCAATATGATTTTAACCATAGTCAATATTATTCAGCAGGTGCGCCTATGTGGATTGGTGGAGATAGTGCTTCTTTTTGGCACGTACATCATTGTATTTTAGATAAGAGTACGACAGGGAATAAATTTTGTTTTATTCATACAACCGGTAGTACAAATACCGCAGACCCAGCTTGGAGAACAGGGATATTTGAATATAATACTGTAATAACACCAAAAGCAACAAGTGAAGGAGGTTCTGGAGTTTATATTGGCAATGGGCATAATAATATTTATAGGTATAATATTTTTACTGGAGAGCAAACCGGAATGACTATCAGGACACGACACACAAGAGTGTATGGTAATGTATTCAGGAATTTTAGAAGTAACAAGGCCTGTATAGATAATGCTAATGATTATACAGGTGTTGTGTTTAATAATGTTTTTTATAATTCTGATATTGGAGCCTGGATAAAAAATGATAGTGTCTATAATAACATATTTTGTGATGTTGACGATGCAATTAGAACAAACGGTATTAACAATTGGACTTCTGATTATAATTGCTATTATAATTCGTCTGTAGAAGAGGATATCCATTATATCACAGCATATTCGGAATTTGCTGACACCTTAAACAGAGATTTTCATTTACTGCCGATATCACCCTGTATAAATGCAGGTACAGATGTAGGATTGACATTGGATGCGGATGGAACACCCTTACCACAGGGCAATGGCTTTGATATGGGAGTATTTGAATATATCATACAAGGCGGTGGAGGAGACGAGATATACATAGACCCGACCAACTCGGGTAATCCTGGTCAGAACGGCACAATGTTAAATCCTTACGATAATTGGGAAGACATTCCCTGGGGCGATACAGCACAGATTAATGGTAAGTCAATACTTCAGAAAAGAGGAACCATTTGTGAAACAAGTAGCACATATACTGTAACTAACGCCACAGGCGTAACCATAGGGTCTTATGGAGCCGGTGACCTTCCTGTCTTATATTCAACAAACACAGGAAATCACATAATAGATTTTGTGTGGTCAAAAGATTGTACAGTAAAAGACCTGATAGTAAGAGGCGATACAACCGCAAGCGGAGTAGCCCTTTCCACCTCAGCCATTCGTATATATGGATATCCTTATCAGAATACTACACTAAACAATAATATTCAAATAGAAAACTGTATTTTCAAAAATGCAGAATTCGGAGTAAGACTTGTAAATGGAGATGGAGTAACCATAAACAATTGCGAGATAAGCAATATAGAAGAAGACGGTATATATGTCAATTGTGTTGAAAACCTAGAAATCTCCTATTGTAATATCCACGATGTTAATCTAAAATGGTTTCATATAGGCCAAACACAAGCTGAATCTCCCGGCGACGGCATTGAACTGGTTGACAATTGTAGTAATTATAATATCCATCATAATACCATCGACCGATCCAATTCAGGAAATAAATTCTGTTTCAGTTATAGCGCACTTTCACCAAACAGTATTAGTGGAGTGTTTGATCATAATGAATGTATCACCCCCCTTTCTTCAGGAGATGGAGGAGCCGCAATATATATTGGACAGGGAGATAACCAGGAGATATGCTATAATACAATCTACGGAGAACTTCCCGGAGTAATAACAATGTCAGATAATCTGAATATATACTATAACATATTTAAACATCTTCCAACCGGAATTTTAAGTTTAACATCAACCACTCCCACCACAATAGAGAATAATGTTTTTCACGATGTTAGAACACACATCCAGGGAGGAAACCTTTCGGCAAAGAATAATATCTTTGACTTTACAGAGACAGGAGATGTAGCCATAAACCTTACCTCCCCATCAGTTCTTGACGAAAGTAATAACCTCTATTCAAATGGTACAGGAGGTAATAACTCAGTGATAGGAGATCCAATGTTTGTAAATCCATCCGCAGAAGATTTTCATTTGCAAAACGGTTCACCCTGTTTTGATGCGGGCCTTGATATTGGCCTTACGGTTGATATGGACAGCATTCCCGTACCCCAGGGATTATTACCCGAAATAGGAATCTTTGAGCTAATAGAAACAAACACCAGCCCGGAAATAGAAGCCCAAAGTTTCGCTTTAGAAGAAAATTCAAACAATGGAACAGTAGTAGGAATAGTAGTAGCTACTGACCCAGATGCAGGCCAGACATTAACCTATTCAATTACCTCAGGAAACACAAACAATGCTTTCAGCATAAATTCTACAACAGGAGAGTTGACCGTATCAAACAGTACAATGCTTGATTATGAAACCACACCAACATTCAACCTTACAGTACAGGTACAGGATAATGGAGTGGGCAATCTCACAGCACAGGCAACCGTAACCGTAGACCTGACAGATGTTAATGAGACACCAAATATTCAGAATCAGAGTTTCTCAATTGCAGAAAACACTACCAATGGAACGCAGGTTGGAACAGTAACTGCTACAGACCCTGATAACGGTCAGACACTAACCTATTCAATAATATCTGGAAACACAAACAATGCTTTCAGCATAAATTCAACAACAGGAGAACTGACTGTATCAAACAGTGCGGCTTTAGATTATGAAAGCACTCCTGTCTTCAGCCTTACAGTACAGGTTCAGGATAACGGCCAGGGAAGCTTAACAGATCAGGCAACGATAACTGTAAATTTGACAGATCAGAATGAGTCACCTGTAATCTATAACCAAAGTTTCACTATAGAAGAAACTATTGGTACAGGAGAGCTTATCGGAGTAGTCCAGGCCAGCGACCCTGATAATGGCCAGACACTGACATTCAGCATAACATCAGGCAACATTGACAATGCTTTTGCAATAGACCCACTGACGGGAGAGTTAACAGTAGCCGACAGTACAGTTCTGGACTTTACCGCTAATCCTATCTATTACCTCAATGTAGAGGTGCAGGATGACGGATCTGGAAATCTGACAGATAACGCAACAGTAACAGTAAGTCTAACAGATGTAAACCAGGTTCCTGAGATAGAAGCACAAAGTTTCACAATAGAAGAGAACACAAGTAATGGAGCAATAGTTGGAATAGTAGTTGCCACCGATCCTGATGCAGGCCAAACTCTTACATTTAGCATAACCTCTGGTAATATTGGAGATGCTTTTGCAATAGACTCACAAACCGGAGAACTGACAGTTACAAACACGACAGTGTTAGATTATGAAGCAACACCAACATTCAACCTTACAATACAGGTGCAGGATAATGGAGTTGGCAATCTCACAGCACAGGCAACCGTAACCATAAACCTGGCAGATGTTAATGAAACACCGGAAATTGAAGATCAGAGTTTCATAATCGCAGAAAACAGTGCCAATGGCGAACTTGTAGGAGTTGTGCAGGCTGCAGACCCTGATAATGGCCAGACACTGACATTCAGCATAACATCAGGCAACATTGACAATGCTTTTGCAATAGACTCACAAACCGGAGAACTGACAGTTACAAACACGACAGTGTTAGATTATGAAACAACACCAACCTTCAACCTCACAATACAGGTTCAGGATAATGGAGTGGGCAGTCTCACAGCTCAGGCAACAATAACTATAAATCTGACAGATGTTAATGAAGTTCCTGAGATGGATGATTATACATTTGAAATAGACGAGTTCAGCCCTGATGGAATGGAAGTAGGAACAGTAGAAGCAACAGATCCTGATAACGGTCAGTCAATCACATATTCCATAACTGCCGGAAACACAGATGATGCATTTACAATAGATGCCACTACAGGAGTAATCATAGTCCAGAATGGTGAAGCACTAGATTATGGAATTAATCCACTATTCAATCTGATCATAAAAGCTGAAGATAACGGACAAGGTAATCTGTTTGTAGAGTCTAATGTGACTATTGATATTTTACAGATTACTCAAATAGATGAACCCGGTAGTCAAATAGGAATAACAATGTCACTATATCCAAACCCTTCAAATGATAATATCAATATTGATATTACCAATGTACAAGGAGATAAACTAACAATAAAGATATTCAACGTTAGGGGAGAGCAGATTATGGATAAGGAATATAAAAACTGCACATCAGAATTTAGTGACAGATTGCGTGTTGGTGAATACCCAAAGGGTGTTTATATCCTTTATGTTATTAATGAGAAATCTGTTATTCAGGAGAAGTTTGTGAAGTTGTAAATGATATCACAAAATGACAAAAAAACCTCCCTGGGTTTTCAGAGAGGTTTTTTGTTTTATAGCAGCAGAACTAGTGCGAAGCAAGATAGTTTGCAACACCATCAGCTGTCGGCTCCATAGCATCATCGCCAGGGTGCCAGTCAGCAGGGCAAACCTCACCATGATCCTCAACATATTGCCAAGCATCAACCATCCTAAGTGTTTCGTCAACACTTCTTCCCAAAGGAAGGTCGTTTACAACCTGATGGCGCACAATGCCCTGCTTGTCAATGAGGAACAACCCCCTGTAAGCAACTGCATCACCAACAAATACCGATTGTCCGTTTTCTTCATCAATATCATACTCTCCTGCAAGAACATCATAATTCTCAGAAATTGTTTTTGAAAGGTCAGATACTAATGGAAACTTAACTCCCTTTATACCACCATCTTTTAATTCAGTGTTTAACCAGGCCCAATGTGAAAATTTAGAGTCAATAGAACATCCAACAACTGCAACATTTCTTTTTTCAAACTCATCCAGTTTTTTCTGGAAAGCCAGAATTTCAGTTGGGCAGACAAATGTAAAATCCAAAGGATAAAAGAAGAAAACAACATATTTCTTCCCAATGTACTGCTCCAGAGAAAATTTTTCAACAAATTCACCACCGTTAACAACGGCATCAGCCTCAAACAGAGGCGCTTTTTTACCTACTAATACTCCCATTTTTTAAAATTTATCAGTTAATACTACTTTGATTTCAAATATTTTGCAAAATTAATTAAAAACAACTATTTTTTTAAATCTGTTGATATTATTTTAACAAAATATCTTTTGTAATGTTCAAGAAAAAAACAATAAGAAGAAAATCAAATATTATAAGACGCTTTTTTTTCTTCAGCAAGGCTAATATCTATAAGGTATAATAGGATTGAATAGCCTATTATACCATCCATACCACCAAAAGGATCACTACCGGTAAGAATTGTTAGTAGGTTGAAAAAGAAAACATACTTAATGAATGAAATATTTTCGGGTAATCTTTTTCTAAGCACTTTGAAATAAATTCCCAATTCAGCAATCGCGAAGATAGCACCATATGTAACATACGTACCAATTATTCCTACATCACTCCTGTAAAATCCATAAAGCTCAGCATACATCTCCATTAATTGTCCATATTCTTCATTTGCACTACTAGCTCCATTTCCAAAAAAATATGCTAACTTATCAGGCATAAATGTAGTAAGAAAAAAAGTTGCAGATCTTATTCTGACATTATCAGTTGATTTACTTTGCTCGTGTTGTGTAACTTCAAGTAAGTTCATAAAAATATCCTGAAAGAGAATAAATATTGGAATTACACTTATCACTATAAGAAACATATACAGGAATTTAGATTTTGCCTGTTTACTGAATATTATGCTTATTATAGTTAATAAGCCAGCAGTTGCCATACTTTGGCGAGTACCTTGCAATACGAAAATAATTGCTACCATTCCGCAGATAGCACCATACTTAAGTTTATTAAAATTATAGAATTGGAATAAACCAATAAAAAAGGCTGAAAGCAAATATATGTACCCCTGTAAAAATATCCTGACTGTACCCCTGTCAAGACTTGCTCTTCCTCTGAAAATTCTTGAAGGATATATTGAGTATTGGATTAAATAAATTAAAAAGTAAGCAATTGCAAAATAGACAATGATTCTCATTAAATCATACTTATCAATCTTTAGATATGCTAAAAGAAAATAAAAAAGAAGATAATACATAGATCTTTGCACAAGCAATGTCGTCGGAATTGACTGGCCATGAAATATTTTGGCCATAAACATGCTGATAAACACAGCTAGTAAGAGAAGAGATATCTCATATTTGAAGTTTAACTTGATGCTAATGCGCTCTCCATATATAATATTAAGAATAAGGAGGACAATAATGATAACAGCACCAAGAAAACCTAATAATTTAGTAATACTTTCAGGGATGAAGGTCAAATTATAAAATTCGAGAGAACAAAGAATAATAAATATGACTATGTATTTTTTTAACATTCCAATAAATGATTGAATTCTCTTTTGTAATTAATTCTAATTTTAGAAAAAAATCAAAGATATAGATTTTATCTTGAAGGTAAATGGTTCCAAATTATATTTTTCTATTTTTAACAAAATTGACAATCCCCAAAACAAATGGCTTTTTTATACTATTTGGTATAAGCATAAAATATATGATTGCAATCGAGAAATATGCAACAGCACCCTTCCAAAGGAGTTCGACTAAATTAGCAGCATTTATATCAATAAAATGGGTGAAGCTGAATATAACAATAATTGTTATAATAGATGGGTAAACGTAAAAGAAATATTCTTTAGCAGTAAATATCGCCTCATCCCTCATTACATAAGCCAATGTCAATGGATAAACAATAACCCAGAAAAATACAGTTGGGATAACTACACCAATTATACCCATTGATTGTACCAAAAAATAGCTTAATCCTACATTTATCAGGCTATATAAAAAAGTAACCCAGCCCATCTCTTTGACTCGGGCTTTAGCTGTAAATGAACTTATTATGATACGATATGTTGAAACAAATAATTGAGCTACAATAAAAAGCCTTGTTGCCATTATAGTATTTGAAATTCCATCCCCCAACTTATCTCCAAGCCATAGATAAATAAAATCATCAGCAAAATAATATAATGTTAGTAAAGGCGGAATTACTAATATTCCGTATATAGCAGCACCAAACAAATTAACCTTTTTTATAAAATTTTTGTCATTTTTTGCAAATGCTTCTGAAAGATTTGGTAATAAGGCAGATAGAGGAAGATGCAAAATTGTTGATCCCATATCATTAAGTCTTGCAGCAAAATGATATTCAGAAAGTGATGATGATCCCATAACTTTTTGTATTATCAACTTATCTGTTGTGTACATTAATTGTTCACTTATTTTATTGAAAATAAGGTATAAGTTAAAACCTAGTGTACTTTTCAGAGTCTCAAATTTAGGAAACTGTGGTATTAATTTAAATGGAATAAGTTTATGAAGGTAGTAAATGCGAATGATTAAGACTATTAGTTGAAACGATTGAAGAATCAATAAAAAAACAAAAAGATCAGAATTAGTATAAACAACATAAAAATATGCCATAATATACCCCACCAGATTAAGATATAGTATTTTATTATTTAAATGGAACCGGTTTAAGCCTGTAATTAATCCATAAGAAACAGGACCAAAGAATTTTAGAACTGTGAAAATACCTACCATTTGAAAAATAGACTTTGTTAATGGTTGCAACTCTTCGGAAATGTTAAACCAACCCAATCCAAAATAGGGAAATGTAAAAAGAAATACTCCGAGAATAAAAAAGAGAACAAATGAGATGGGTATTATGGCAAAAATCAATTCATTCAACGAATCATGCTTTTTTTTACTTATCATCTCAGGCACGTATTTCATTAATGATAAGCCAATTGTATATGAAAAAAAGTTTAGAATTATAACTATACTCTCAATAAAACTTCTGATTCCAAAAACTTCTTTTCCAAAATATCCAAGTACAAGGGGTGCTAATATAAAACCAACTGCAACTTTACTAACAGATTGTATTACATTTGACAGTGTGTTTTTTATTATAGTCTTTTTTCTCCCCACTTCTTATATTTAATTGCAAAATTGTTACTTAACTTATTAATTTATAGTATCACCAGTATCACCAGGTAAAAGTAAGTTAATTTACTCAGACGCTTCTTTTTCCTGATGAATTGAAAGGTAACGCCGTTTCAAATCGAATAATTGTCGGAACTTTTTTCTTTGATAGATGCATAATGCAATGCTCCTTTATGTCTTTCTCTGTAATATGTGCCTTTGAATCCACTGATATATATATTGTTGCTACAAGTTGCTCCCCAAGAATATCTTCCTTTTCTGCTCTTATTCTACAATCAATAACAAGAGGATGCCTGACAATAACATCTTCAATTTCTTTTGGGCTTATCCTGACACCAGCTACTTTAACAATCTCTTTTTTTCGTCCGGTTATGAAGAAATATCCATCGCTATCTCTCTTTGCGTTATCTCCGGTAAATAACCATCCGTTCAATATTGTCTTTCCCGAAAGTTCCGGGTCATTATAATATCCTTTCATTATATTATCACCCTTAGCAATAATCTCACCTTCTTCACCGATATTAACTTCCTCAAGATCGTTATTGACAATTTTTAAATCCACTCCGGGAATCCCCTTACCAATAGAACCTAATTTTGACTTCAGTACATCGGGTTCTAAGTATGTAAGCCGTGCAGTTGCTTCCGTTTGCCCGTACATTACAAAAAACTTTATGTCAGGGAAAGCCTCTGTGAACTCATCAATAAATGCATCGTGAAGTTTGCCGCCAGCCTGCGTTACGTATCTTAGTGAAGGGAACTCCATACTTTTAAAATCTTTCGATTTTCGTAATAATATCTGAAAATGACTGGGAACACCAGAAAAACCAGTGCATTTATACTTTTTTAAATCGTTGATTACGCTTCCCAGAAAAATGAATGAATTATTAAGTACAACTGAACCTCCAACTCTTAAATGTGTATGAAGTAATGAAAGACCATAGCAATAGTAAAATGGCATAACAACTTCGATAATATCATTATTTGATAATTTCAGATATTGCAATATGGATTCTGTATTAGCAATGATGTTCTTATGGGCTATCATTACACCTTTTTGCTCTCCGGTTGAACCGGAAGTGTAAATTATTTCTGCAAGAGTATTATCATCAAAATTGCCACTTTGATGCCCCTCATCAAAATCAATTTCGGAAATAACTGTAGAAATGTCACTATTGTCAATAATTTCAGGTTCAAATTCTGTAAAAGCACGTCTATATCTTTTTGAAACAAATGCCAACTCCGGCTTTGATTCATTAATGATCTGATTTCTGAGTTTGTCTTCAAGAGCGGGGTTTATTGGGATACACACATTACCCGATTTTAACACAGAAAGATATGCGATTACAAAAAAAACTGAATTTTCGCTTACAACTAGAACATTTTTATTGATTCCAATTTTTTTATTTAAGTATGAGGCCAGTTTAAGTGAAGTATGATAAACTTCATCATAAGATACCTGCTCTTTTGGTCCCAAAACAAAATTTTTATCAAGACCTTTTGACTGTTCAAAAAAGTAGTCAAATACATTCATAGCAACAGCTTAATAGTCAATTATAGGTTTCATTCGGAGGTATTCGGTAGTTCTTTGTTTTCGTGAGAAGTTCTTGTAGATTTTTTCAATTTCTTCTTCCGATTGCTCCATAACTTTACCAACCTCTTTCGCATCATATCCATTTTCAAAACCATACCAAATTAAATCTAACTCTTCAAAAGGAAGCTGATAGAAAAATTCCTCCTGGGTTTGTTCTGCTGTATATGTGTCGGTTGTTGGCGTACGATCTATAATCTTTTGTGGTACTCCAAGGTATTCAGCCAATTGATACACCTGAGTTTTGTATAAACCTGCAATTGGAATTAAGTCAACACCACCATCACCATATTTTACAAAAAATCCCTGGTTTATTTCATGCTTGTTTGCAGTTCCCAGAACAGCATAATGGTTTGCCTCTCCATGATAATATATCATTGACATTCGTGATCTTTGCTTGAAATTTGATGCGGCAACAATTTGTAAATATTCCTTTATAGGAAGAATGGTTTTCTTTTCCTGGTTATCTTCATCAATTATAGTAACATGGAAAACAGGAGGCAGATTTCTTTTTATGCTCGATTTGTCTATTCCGATTTTTGATTTATACCTTTTAGGATCAAATTCAGGGAATACCCTTTTTATAGCTTCGTCCCTTCTGCTGTAGCATCCAAATCCTTCCAAAGCCCCACTAATATCTTCAATCAGGTATTTAACTCCGAACTTATCAGCAAGTTCTCTGGCAAGCTCAAGACTGTCTGGACTTGAATCTTTTTCAGGTAGCATTACTCCCAATACTTTATCACTTCCAAAGGCTTTAACAGCGAGCGCCATAGTAACGGAAGAATCAATTCCGCC
>JAUVIX010000316.1 GCA_030592565.1 Chlorobiota bacterium | reverse complement strand
ATTAAAAACGTTAAACCAGTGTCTGACCCCGACTCTTAATTTTTGATAGCCATAGCTGCTGTTAAACATATCTGGGATTCCAAATCCGAATTGAATACCTATTACAGGGAATTTTGATCCAAGGCTGGTTCTTGTAAAGTTTCCGGTTATGAAATTTTCCTGAAAAGAGATACGGGTATCAATCCTGAATTCGCTTGTGGTAATATTTTTCAGACTAACCTCGTCACCTTCATTGTTAAACACCACAACCTGCTCATTACCGATGGGTATAATCTCCTTGTAAAAATAGTTGAATTTATTTATTAATCCATTATACCATTCATGTTCGTAATCAAATGAAAGCTCTTTTGTCATCGACATCTTATTAGCAGGTTCCCTTCTGAAGATTGAGGAAATCAAAAGATCTTCTTTTAGTGCCAGGGGGCTGGCACCCAGTTGCTCTATGTCATATTTATAATTTCCTGATAACGCCCGTCTTGGATTTTTATTTATCACATAAAGAAAGCCACCACCATATTTTATTTGTTCGTCTTCCATACCGTAAGCAATAAAGCCGTCCAATCTGACATGCTTGTTAAATTCTTTTGTCGTTCTGGCCCCCAATTTAAACCGTGTCCCTTCAATAGGGTTAAAAGAGACCAGAGACATGTACTGACCTACTTCAAATTTATTTATTTTGTAATAACCTGTAAATATGGTTTTCGCAATATCAACCCATGTTTTAAAAACCGGCAGGTTTGTTAAAGTATCAACCATATAATAAATGGTCTTTTCATTTTTCGATAGTGTGTCAGGCCTGCTCTCCTCCCAGAATTCATCAGATTTGTCCTGAGCGTCATCAGTAATAATAACATTTACAGGTTGAGTGTAAAATTTTTTATCTTTTGGCTTATTAAAGATAAAATTGTTATAGAAAGTGGTTTTTCGCCCGAAGAATCCAATTATTGTTTTTGTGTTTTTATACAGGTTAATATCAGCAAACAACTCATCTTTTATCACTACCCAATATTTGTTGTCAATCAGCTCATACTCCTTTTTGAAAATGGCATCATTAAGAAAGTTAATGTTAGCATCTTTGGCAAGGCGAATTTCAAACGATTTTATTGCCCACGTCGTATCGTTTACAAAAAAGTGTCCGGTGAATGTAAGTTCCTGCTTTCTTTTGGGTTTAAACATAATTTTATAACACCATTTATTACCGATAAAAGTGCTGTCGATCAGGTAATATTTGTAAAATCCAAAACCTGAGTTTGCTATCGGACTAACAAAGTTTTTCGAAACAACACTAATATAATTATCATAGAAGTTATATTTTTGAAACATCTCACCCATATATTGCATCAAACTTTCATTTTGCACTCCCGAGGTTTTTACTGCCGTAATTACCTCTTTTTCGGCCCTTGGATTTTTGCGGTAATAATATTCGGAAAATGTTTCGGAAAGGAATACAGGAAGGAATGTTTTTCCATTAACGGCAGATGTATCCATATATTCAAAAATAAATCTGAATGGTTTTGGAAATTTGCGCTCCTTAAATCTATCGGTAATATTGTTGGCGTCTATCTCTACTTTATTGTATATTTCATACTGGTAATAACTGAGTTCTGTCAAATTATTTTTTTCTTTATTCTTAATGATATTTCTCAAAATTGTATCAGCAGGATTTTCGCCAGCGTGAAATACAAACTCCGAAAGGCTAATGTTGGATGGATGCATAGTAATTTTGATTTCCTGAAATCTATTTCGTAATATTTTAATCTCCTGCGACTTATATCCCATGCAAGAGAGAACAAGGGTGTCAGTCGGGTTTTTGGTTTCAAGCGAAAAAGCTCCATCAAAATCGCTCGTCACTCCTATTGTTGTTCCTTTAAAATATATATTGACAAAAGGGACAGGCACTCCGGTAATGGAATCGGTTACTTTTCCCATAATTTTTGTTACCTGGCTGATTCCCTGTAACGAGATTACAATGAAAAAGATAAAAAGAAAAATTTGCTTTATCTTTTTGCCCACCGACATCAATAAGTTTTTAGTTTCTATAGTAGATTTCTTTATTACGAAGTTAGTAAAAATGATAATATACATTATTATAATCGGATAATTCACTCTGTGAGAAAATAAAAAATTCGACTTTAGAATATTATATAATGTGCTATTATCAAGAGTTATACTACAATATTCCTTCGCTTAGAATATCATGTAGGTGAATCACTCCAACATATTTGGTGCCATCAAGAACAAGGAGTTGTGTAATATTATATTTTCTCATTATCCCCAGGGCATCTACAACTAATGTGTTTTTATCAACTGTCTTTGGATTATTTGTCATTATGTCTCCTGCTGAGATACCATTAATAGAATTGTTCTTTTCAAGCATCCGCCTTAGATCGCCGTCAGTAATAACACCCATAAGTTTATCATTGTCCAGAACAGCAGTAGTTCCTAATCTTTTTGACGATATTTCAACAATAGTGGTTTTGATATCATCATCAATACTAACTCTTGGGGATTCATTTTTAACAAACAGGTCATTTACTTTAAGATAGAGTTTTTTCCCAAGGGCTCCTCCTGGATGATATTTTGCAAAATCATCTATCGAAAAACCACGGCTTTCAAGCAGGGCTACAGCTATTGCATCGCCCATAACAAGCTGAGCTGTAGTGCTTGAGGTGGGTGCGAGATTGTTGGGGCAAGCCTCCTTCTCTACCGAAGTACTAATCATATAATCAGCCTGATTTGCAAGATAAGAATCCTTATTTCCTGTTAAGGCTATTAACGTACTTCCTCTGAATTTTATCAAAGGAACAAGTATTTTTATTTCAGGTGTGTTTCCGCTATTGGATATACATATAGTAATATCATCTTTTTGAACTATTCCCAAATCTCCATGAATAGCATCAGCAGCATGCATAAATATGGATGGAGTACCCGTTGAATTAAGTGTTGCAACAATCTTGGTTGCTATGTTTGCACTTTTCCCGATGCCTGTAATAATAACCCTTCCCGATGATTTAAGTATGGATTGTATCGCTTTTGGAAAGTTATCATCTAACTGATTGATGAGACCACCAATGGATTGCTGTTCGTTGCTGATTGTTTTAATCGCAATTTTTTTTATTTCTTCTATTGACTTCAAGTTAAATATTTTTTATACATTTGATAAAAAAAACAAAAGTACAAATTTTAAGTTTTGTAATTTAATTTAGGTCAAACAAAAAAACGTTATATTTTATTAAAAAAAATAATAACTTTGTTTTGGTAAAGAAATTTTTTATAAATTTGTAACAACAGATTATCCAAAAAAAAAGAATGAAGAAGAAACTATTTTTATAAGAATAACTAATGAGAGGTTAGTATGGTAAAAAAAATGGATAATGATTATCCTCTGCACGATTTACTTAAAAGGATTTTTGGATTTGACAGCTTTAAAGGAACTCAGGAGACAATAATTAAAAGTGTGTTAGATGGCTACAACACCTTTGTCATTATGCCTACAGGTGGAGGAAAGTCAATGTGTTATCAGTTACCCGCTATTGTTAGTGAGGGTACTGCAATAATTATTTCTCCTTTGATTGCATTAATGAAAAATCAGGTTGATGCTTTAAGAAATTTCGGAGCGGAAAAGGGGATTGCTCACTTTATGAACTCTTCTCTTTCCAAGTTGGAAATACAAGAGGTTAAAGATGATCTTACGGCAGGTAAAACCAAGCTGCTATATGTTGCACCCGAGTCGTTAACCAAAGAAGAAAATGTTGATTTCCTTAAAACAATAAAAATTACCTTTTATGCGATTGACGAGGCTCACTGTATTTCGGAATGGGGACACGATTTCAGGCCTGAATATCGAAGAATCAGACCGATAATTGAATCAATCGGACAGGATGTTCCTGTAATGGCTTTAACTGCTACTGCTACTTTAAAGGTTCAACAGGACATTCAAAAAAACCTAAATATTCTTGATGCCAGAGTTTACAAGTCCTCTTTTGATAGGCCAAACCTTTATTATGAAGTAAGACCAAAAACCAAAGATGTAATTAAGGATATTATAAAATATATTAAAACAATGCCCAATAAGTCGGGTATTGTATATTGCCTTAGCAGGAAAAAAGTTGAGGAAATTGCGGAAACTCTGCAAGTTAACGGAATAAAAGCGCTGCCTTATCATGCAGGCCTTGACGCAGCTACACGGCGTAATAATCAGGATAGATTTTTGATGGAGGATTCTGATGTTATTGTTGCTACTAT
>JAUVIX010000301.1 GCA_030592565.1 Chlorobiota bacterium | reverse complement strand
GTACTATTCAATGCTGCATTTATATTATCCTTAAGATTTCGCTTAGGATGAATCGTTGTGAATTCTCTAATACGGTCGAAGATAATCACAGAATCATTAATTGAGTACCCGATGATTGTCAGGATGGCAGCAATAAATGCCTGATCTATCTCGAGGTTAAACGGCATAATGCCATATAACAATGAAAATAGTCCTATAGTGATTAATGTATCATGGAACAGAGCAGCCACACCACCAACACCAAATTGCCATTTTTTAAATCGAATTGCAATGTAGATAAAGATTACAATCAAAGCAAAAACAATTGCCATAGCCGAACGGTTACGGATATCATCGGCAATGGTAGGTCCGACTTTCTGCGAACTTAAGATGCCAAGAAATTTTGACTCAACCTCTCTGTCAGATAAAAAATCTGCATAAGTAATATTTTGATTCTTATAAAACTGTTTTAGTCCTCCGAAAAGTTTTGTCTGAATAATTGAATCAACTTCCGGCTCATTATTATCAATCATAAACTTGGTCGTAATTTTAACCTGTGTTAAAGGACCAAAAGTTTTAACTTCCGGCGGAACAGCCCTGCCATCGTCATTGATAAATACTTGTGAGATGGCTTTACGTACATCTTCCGTATTAACATTTTTGTCGAACCTTACAACATAGGTACGGCCTCCAGTGAAGTCAACACCGTAGTTAAGCCCTCTGAATGCAAGAGAGATAATAGCAATTATAATAACGGTAGTTGATATAGCATAGCCAATTTTTCTTGATTTGATAAAGTCGAAGTTAACTTTACTTAAAGCATTTGCAGTAAATTTATTCGAAAATCTGACATTCTTATTTTTATTGAGTGCCCAGGTAAATATGAGGCGTGAAATAAATATTGAAGTAAACAATGATGAAAGAATACCTATAATAAGAGTTGTTGCAAATCCCTGAACAGGTCCTGAACCAAATACATAAAGTACAATAGCTGTAAGTAAGGTTGTAACGTTACCATCAATAATGGCAGAGTATGCATTTTTATAACCATCTGCAACAGCAAGCCTGATACCTTTTCCTGCTCGTATCTCCTCTTTAATACGTTCGAAAATAATAACGTTTGCATCTACTGCCATACCAAGAGTAAGCACAATACCTGCAATACCAGGCAGTGTTAAAACAGCTCCGAATGATGCCAGCACACCGAACAGGAAGAAAATATTTGTAACCAGCGCAAGGTCGGCAACAAGTCCTGCAAAATTATAATATGCAAACATATAGAGCAGAATCAGAATAAAGGCAATTATGAATGACCATAAACCAGCATTAACAGCCTCTTTACCTAAAGATGGTCCTACAATTTCTTCTTCAACAATTCTTGCCGGAGCGGGTAGTTTACCTGCTTTAAGAATATTTGCAAGGTCTTGTCCCTCTTCAATTGAAAAGGTTCCCGAAATTGATGATTGTCCGTTGGGGATTTCACCGTTAACATTAGGGGCGGAGTAAACATATGTATCAAGAACAATTGCAATTTGATTCCCTATGTTTTCACCTGTAAGTCTTTTCCAGATTTTTGCTCCTTCAGCATTCATCGACATCGAAACGTCAACTTTTCCATTCTGATCATATCCCTGACGGGCATCGGTAATAACATCTCCGCCAAGAGCAGCTTTATTATCACGATTTGTAACTTTCAAGGCAATTAGTTCAAGCATATCGCTACCCTCAACTCTTGGCTTATTCATCCAGGCGAGTTTAAGGTCTCTTGGAAAAACAGATCTGGTTTCTTTCAGCATTCTGTTTACTTTCGCTGTATCTTTAATGGCTGCATAGCCTACAGTGGCATTCTGCCCTGGGAAATATTGCCCTGATTTATCCTGAACATAAGCAGGTCTGAGTGCTGCTTGCAGAGGATTTATTTTAGCATAACGTGCAAAATTTGCTTCGTCCGATCCTAAGTCGGTTGTGTCGCTCTCCAACTGGTCTAACAATGATAATCCGGTTGTGTCAGAAGCTGCAGCCTGGGTAGAGTCGGATGAAATGTCTGCTCCCTGAGAGCTTTCTTCCTCGTCAGCCTTTTCCATTGCTTTGATGGCTGCTTCCTCTGCAAGATATTCTTCAGCAAGTTTTTTGTTTGCCTCTTCAAAATACTGATACACTTCATTAAACTTGTAAGTTTCCCAGAATTCAAGCTGAGCTGTTCCTTGTAAAAGTTTACGAACACGGTCAGGATCTTTTATTCCCGGAAGTTCGACAAGAATTCTGCTGGATGAAGCTATTTTCTGAACATTAGGCTGAGTAACCCCAAAGCGGTCAATCCTTGTACGAAGGATATTAAATGTTCTGTCGAATGCACCTGCTGTCTCTTTACGTATTGCATTCAGCACTTCGGCATTTGTTGAATTTGCGGTTATACCTTTATCACGGAATTCGTACAGGAAAATAGATGCAAGCTTAAAGTTTGGATCTATTTCGTTTACTGATTCTCCAAAAAGTGTAACAAAATCCTTTTGGCTATCTTTTTGTTTCTCATACGTTTTTTTCAATGCGGCCTGAAAGGTGGAATTCTTACTATTTCCAGACAGTCCTTTAACAATTTCGCCAATTGATACTTCGAGTGTTACGTTCATACCACCTTTGAGGTCAAGACCAAGATTGATTTCACGTTCTTTACACTCTTTAAAAGTATATTCTCTTATCAAAAGGTTGTAAACAACCTGATTTGAAATTGAATCAAGGAAATAGGTCTCTCTTGCCTGTGAAATAGAGTCCTGATAGTAGGCTTCTGTTTCTTTGTTTCCTTTGGCCATCTCTTCAGCCAGTAATTGTGTTATTTCACTGTTGGCATACTCTTTGGCCTTCTTCTCATATCTGGAAGCAACGTATGTAAATGAAAGCTGGAACACACATACCAGCGCAAATAAAATTGCAAAAAATTTAATAGTTCCTCTGTTTTGCATCTCGTTCTAAATTTGTATTTTCTACCTTGAATTTTTGAGGGTGCAAATATAGACAACATTATTAAATAAGCAATAATTAATTTTTTATTAAAATTTAATAGCTTTTTTAACGGGTTATATTCGATATAATTAACCTGTTTTTTTTTATCTTGGAATTGTATTTTACTTGACTTATAAAAACCTGTTTGGTTTTGGTCTTAATTATAATGTTGTTTTTTCTGGTATGAGCTCATTATTTTGAAGGTCGAATTGTCTCCTTTTTCTTCGTCCCCAGACAGCTGTTGAGGGTATCACAAAAAATGCGGTAGGGATTGTTGAAGCAAGTGGCCTGGGTGTTCCTTTCAGGTTGTGCATCCCAAATGTTAAAAGTAGTGAAACTGTAGAAGGGACAATCACTGCAAAAATTAGAGCCTTCCTTCGATTTTTGACTTCAATAGCCACATTTTCGCAAATTTTCATTATTGTTCCACCAAAAAAAAATGTATATGTGGACTGTTTTAAGGCTGCCGTAAGGCCTCCGGTGAGGTTTTTTGTTCCATAATAATTAATGCTGAAGACAACTATCCCCATAACTATCGCACCTGCAAATCCCATTTTAAAATCAAAAAACCTGTTTTTTGCCTTCATTTATTATATAATGTGTATCAAAATTTTAAAAATGGCAAAAATATAGTATTTGACGTTATGATTTAAGAATGGTCAAAATAAATACTATAAAATGACATATCAACGGAAAAAAAAGCAGATGAATTTTAAAAATTAGTAAAGTTTTTCATTTTGAAAAACTTCACTAAAATCTATTTCAATAAAATTAATGTATCCGGTTATTTACTCTACAATCATCTTTTTACTATCACTTCGTACTCCGTTCACATCTATTGAGTAGAAGTACATTCCTGTTGGCAATCTATTGGCATTGAACTCAACATCGTGAACTCCTTCCAACTTTGTACCTTCATTGTAGGCTTTGATTAGTTTGCCTGTGTAGTCGAACACATTGATTGTAACAAAAACCTCTTTTTCTAATTTGTAGAAGATTTTTGTTTTTCCGCTGAAGGGGTTTGGAATATTTTGCAACAGTTCGCCACCGCTAAGAGCATTAACCTTTTGCTTCATTGACTCCGACAGATTCAGGTCATCGCCCGGCAGCAGCGAAAGCAGATAATCCCTGTTTTCTTCAAAAGTTGTATAGTCGGTAAATTTGTATTGCGACATTGAGCCGGTATAGGATGATGATTTCAGACCACCGTTCTGCATCAGCCAGTAGGTGTATGAAAGGTCAATAATAGCAAAGATGCTGTCTTCAACCGATTCGGGATTCTGTATAACATACTCGAACCACGAAATGGCATCCGGCCAGTTGGCAAGTTTGATGTTGCAGCGGTTTGCGAGGAAATCGGCGAGTTTAACAAGGTCGGGATTGTTCTGGATTACAGGCTCGGTTTCGTAGTATGACTTTAGTGAGCTATAATCGTTACCCGCATATTTTTCCAGATTTACCAGTTCTTTTAATGAAGCCTGGGCAAATTTTGAATCGGGATAATTATTAATAATCTCAATAAATTTTGTTTTTGCTTCAATATAATTACTGTCAATTTTATCATTAATTGCACTTGTGAATAAAGCTTTATCCTGGTCAGTTTCACTTCCACCGTTATCAAGTTCCCAAATGGGTTC
>JAUVIX010000190.1 GCA_030592565.1 Chlorobiota bacterium | reverse complement strand
GGGTTTGAAAAAATATATTTCTGTGGAGCATCCATACATTTATATTTTTAATGGCAAAGAAGCTGATGGAAGATACAGTCCGAAAGGATTGAGTTGGGTTATGCGCGAAGCTTTAAAAAAGACAAAAATTCAAAAGATTGTGACAAAACATGTTAAATAATTAAATATTTAAGTTTTTCATAGACTGCTAAGTAGTAACAAAATTATTCCTTCTTCCTATTACAGAATTCTACAAGTCTCACAAGGTCTCCTTCTCTTGTAAGTTTCAATTTGTTTTTCTTCATGTAAGACTCAATATCAGAATCCTTTTCAGTAAGACATCTTACAATTTGCTTCTTTGTATTTGGTAGTTCCTTTATTTCACCACCATTATCCTACACATAATATTTTTCAGTCATAAAGAATCGGTCTGTTTCAGCATTTGACTCACTGATATCTTCAACATAACGATAAACAATCCTTCGATACTGATACAGGCTGTAGTCACCATCTACAAGGACTTCCAGCCAATCATTTTCAGATTCATCATTGTATATGAAGGATGCAAAGATAAACTTACGGTTTCCTATTTTCATATCCCTGATTTCATCTGTATTGGCTATTGCCATTGTATCGCCCTTATACACGAACTCCATCTGTCTTGTATAGATATTGTATCGTAACACCCTGTCTCTGAAGACTGTCTCATCTAACAGCACAATTTCTCCAGGAAGCCAGTTTTCATCAAGATACATTCCTGTCTCAGTTCCATAATCGAAATTATACTCAACCCCGGAAGATCCATAAGTATCGCTATTTATACTTTGCCCTGACGCTGTCTCCACAGAAGTACCAGCATTATTGTTGTCTGCACTAATGTTCTTGCTTCGGTTTATCTGGCTGGTTAAAGTCAGATTGAATAAAACCATACTAAGTAACACGGTAAAAATCCTATAAGTTTTCATAGCTGATGTGTTTAAATTACAAAACCTGTAAGATAGTAATTTTTGAGTGAAAAGTCAAGCTTTTTTTAAAAAATATGACATATAACCTGTTGGATTTTCAGCTTTTACATTTACTTTTTCTTCCTACCTCGTAAAAATGAATTCAAGTCTGTTTAATTAAACAATAATAATTATGTTCTATATTGATTTCTAATATTTCGCTCCTCTGGAGCTCCTTTCTGACTTATTGCTTTTTCTATAAATATTTCGCCTCTCTGAGGCTTAAGTTCTCAACACCAGAGGAGCGAAATCTTTTTTCGATTAGGAAACCAAATTAATTGCTCCTTAGTTTGACACCAATTCGTTCGTATGAGAAAGAAAATCCAAAGCTATCAACCTACCTGCCTTCACTTGCCCGCCCACCAGAATGAAAGATAAATAACGCTTGATTGTTATACACTCAATTTATTTTATACTTTTACAACTTGCATTTACAAACAAGAAGAAATGAAATGAGCATAAATTTTTAATTGATGAAAAAATATCACAAAATCCTTTTTGCATTCTTCATAATAGTTGCAGCTAATGGTTTCATAAAAGGTCAAAAAGTGCATATCGGATTATTGACTAATAACAAAACTGACTCTGAGTCTATTGCGGCTTCCAAATTTCTTAAGAACAGCCTTCAGTATGAAAGTGAAGAAATCACTCTCTCTAGAATAACAAATATCGATTCTTTAAAGAGATTTGATGTACTTTGGTATCATTATTCCGACACAACCAAAATAATTGAATACCCAGCTACAACGATTGAAATACTTAACCAATATCTGACAAACGGCGGAAAGATGTTACTAACTCTCGAAGCTTTCCAAATGATAAACACACTTGGGATTGAGCCCAACATTCCCGAGATAAGATACAAAAAAGCCTCAGACAATGGTTATGGAAGGATGCTTGGTCTTCACTCTTTTAAAAGTCACCCTGTTTTTGATGGTCTGAACGGTGGAGCATACTTAATGAAACTTATGCGCGATACTGTAGTTCGTCAAATCGGCTATTTTGATGACTCCCCTATTCTGAACGGGGCAGTTGTTGCCGTTGACTGGGATTACATTTTTGTCAGGGAGAACTCTAAACTAATGCTGGAATACTGGACTGGCAAAGGCAGAGTTTTGGCTCTAGGTGAATATGTTTGCCTTACAACTGACAATCTGAACAGGCTACACCTCAAAAAGTTTCTGAATAACTCTATTAGTTACCTCAGCAATACAGATGAATATAAAGATTTGAATTATTGGCACTATTACGAACAACAGGTTCTTAAGCAGGAATTCTATAATTCACAAACTTTCAGACGTTTCCCAAAACCCTGGCACATTACATCAGGCAATATGGTGATTAATCAAGAGAAAGCGACAAATAATTTCTGGGACATTGCAGGCGAAAGGATGCTTGTGATGGGAAAGGAAAGTGGCGGAATTGATGAAATATGGTCACATCCTTTTATGGCTTTGAGAAATTATGAGGTTGAGATAAAGTTTGAGAGCTCAGATTCCATAATCAATTTAAACACGATGACACCCAAAATTGAGGTCAGGCCTGAATCATTTACCAGAAATTATCATATTGACAGTTCCATCCTGAAAGAAATCAACACAGTCTCCCCTACTGATGCTACAGGTGTAATCCACTACAGCTTCAGCGGAAGCGAGCCAATCTCGCTATTCATTAAGTTCAAGAGCAATCTGCGCCTGATGTGGCCATATTCTGAATATGTCGTTAAAACTATTAATTGTGGGTTCGACATCAACCTGAATGCAATTATTATCAAAGATGAAAGTGAAGATTACTCCTGCATAATTGGTTCAAATATGGAGCCATTTTATATGGATATTGGTCAGTATTCCGATTTCAATATTATATGGCAAAAAACAGATCAAGAAAACAAATATTTTGAATTTGAACCGATGAGCACTAACGAATTTCAGGCAATGGGTATTTTTCAATTCAATCTCCTGCCGGAAGAAGAATTTGACATCGTAATTACGGCAGATAATATGTCGCCAGAAACTACAATAAACACCTATGTTGCTGCTGCAACAAATACAGAACAAGTCTATATCAACTCAAGAAGTTATTATGACAGCCTTCTTTCGCAGTCACTTATGATTGAAACTCCAGACAGCATTTTTAATGAAGGATACAAATGGGCTATTGTCGCAACCGACAGATTTTTCGTAAACACTCCGGGACTTGGTAAGTCTCTAGTTGCAGGATATTCAACCACAAACACAGGCTGGGATGGCGGTCATAAAATAAGCGGGAGGCCGGGATATGGCTGGTATTTTGGGCGTGATGGCGAATGGAGCGGATTTGCTTTACTTGATTATGGTGACTTCGGGAAGGTTAAATCAATGCTTGAATTTTATCAAAAATTTCAGGATTTGAACGGGAAGATTTTCCACGAGGTTAGTACATCAGGATTTGTCCATTATGATGCCTCAGATGCAACCCCTCTGTATATCGCTTTGGCAGGACGCTACCTTCATTATTCAGGAGATATTGATTTTATTAAAGAGAGTTGGCCATATATCAAAAAAGCTATTGACTATTGCTATTCAACAGATACCGATAACGACAATCTGATTGAGAATACAAATGTGGGTCACGGCTGGGTTGAAGGAGGAGGACTATTCGGTTCGCATACATCACTCTATCTTGCTTCCTGCTGGGCTGCTGCACTCGACGAGGCGGCATATCTTGCCGAACATATAAACCTCAATAAGGAAGCCTCGAAATATAAAAAAGATGCTGAAAAAGTTAAAAATACAATAAACGGAAAATACTGGGACTCAAAATCCAAGTATTACTATCACGGAATGTTCAAAGACGGTTCTTTTATTGACGAACAGACAATAATGCCGGCAATCCCAATGCTTTTTGGACAGGCAGATGATGAAAAGGCTGCTGAAATTTTGCCTGCTTTTGCAGGAGAAAATTTCTCGACCGATTGGGGAAGCAGGATAATAAAAGAGAGCAGCAAGCATTTTAACCCCAATGGCTATCATACAGGAAGCGTTTGGCCTTTGTTCACAGGATGGACTGCCTTGGCGGAATATGAATATGGCAATTCAGTACAAGGATACTCTCATATAATGAGTAACCTCCAGGCTTATAAAAACTGGGGGCTCGGCTTTGTTGAGGAGGTTCTTAACGGTGAAAAATACAAACCTTCTGGCGTATGTCCGCACCAGTGCTGGTCGGAGACAATGGTTATTCAACCTGCTATCGAAGGTATGCTTGGATTTGAACCTGATGCTCCAGCTAATACCATTATACTCTCTCCACATTTTCCTGCTGACTGGAATTCAATAAATATAACTAATATTAAAGCAGGAGATCACACCATTAATCTGAAAATAGAAAGAGAAAACAGCATTATCACATATACCTTCAACCACAAAGGCAATTCAAATCTGAAAATTATCTTTGCTCCTCAACTACCCAACGGAACTGTTATCAATTCTGTTGAAATATCCGATGAATCCGGGAGTAAAAATCTTAAGCCGGATGAAACGCCACAGTTTCACATTTCAAAAACCACAATCCTGAAATACAAAATATCAGGAGGTATAAAAGTGCTCCCCATTATATACAATCCAAATCCTGACGATATATCAACCGGAATGAGAATAATATCAGACGAACTGAAAGACAACTATTACAATGTTGTAGTAGAAGGAATATGCGGAACTGTAGAAGAATTAAAAATCTATTATTCTGGAACAAAAAAAATGGAGGTTAAAAACGCCACTGTTTCCGCTCACAACAAGGACATCTACACCCTAAAAGTGAAATTCGATTCCAGCACAGAACAATATAAGAGTAAAACTATAAAAATCAGGTACTAAACCTAATTAGAAATGATAAATAAAACTATGAAAGTTCAAACTAAATTCATAATTGTATTTTTTATTTTAAACCTTCTATTAAGTTCGTTTTATCTTGATGCGTGGGAAAATGGCAATACAAGCTCACGGGCATTACCAATAATAACATATTTTGAAGATGGCACATTCTGTTTCGACAAATATCAGGATCACACATGCGACAAAAGTTTTATTGATGGTCATTATTATACCGACAAAGCTCCCTTACCAACTTATGTTGTTCTGCCATTTTTTGGTATTTTGGTTAAAACCGGAATAATTCTTCCCGATGCTAACGGCAGCTTATTCGGAGAGCATATATTTTTGTTAGGTGGTTTTCTTACTGCAAGTTTACCTTTTGCAATACTTCTTCTAATGGCTTTTCTCGCAATCAGGAATAATAAATCGTCCTTTTCTCCGGTTTTTTTAAGTATGTTACCGTTTTTTGGTTCATTTATATTTGTTTTTGCCGGAACCTATTTTTCACATATTTTATCCGGCATTTTACTTTTGAGTTCTTATCTTTACTTAAAAAGGGATAATTTTTTAGTTGCAGGAATATTTGCAGGATTAAGTTTTTTATGTGAATACAACCTTGCTGTAATCTTTATGATTTGGGGAGTTCAGATAATTTTTCGTAAAAAAAGTATAAAACCTGCGATTTATTTTAGTCTTGGTGTTTTACCTTCACTGATATTCATTTTTTATTACAATTATCACTTTACTGGCTCACCGTTTGAAATGCTGTACAAGCACCACACTTTCAACGAGCTGCACAAAAACTATGGATTTTCATTGCCCAGCTTCACCTCTGTCTGGGGCTTAAGCCTCAGCCCATATAAGGGGCTGTTCTTCTATTCACCATTTATTTTATTTTTCATAGTAATGGCATTCAAGCCGGTCATAATGAAAGGAATCAGATACTTTATGACAAGCTACCTGATTCTTCCAATTATTATTTATTATTTTTTTATAGCCTCATATTTTGGTTGGTGGGGTGGCTGGTCCTACGGCCCGAGACTCCTTTTGGCAGTGGCAATTTTACTTACTTTTGAAGGTATTAAATATTTATCAGGGAGAAAGTTCTCCGGAACACTTTTTTGGATTATTACAGGGTTTGGGATTATTTGCACTTTTATTACAAAAGCCACTCTTAGTTATTCTATTCCAACCGAAATAGCCAACCCAATACCTGATATGATAATTCCCCATTTTATAAGAGGTGAATTTAATCCGAACAACCTCCTGACAATGTTATTCGACACAAAACCAGTATATGCATTCGTAGTTTTCATTTTACTGTTTGCAGGCAGCGTGGTGTTTTTAAATTTTTGGTATTCTAAAACCCGTTCACAGAAATCGTTAAAATAAGTACTTTTGCTAAAATTTTTGGAAGTGACAGAATCAGGAAGTAAGAATTATAAAATAACTGGAGTGATTGCCGTGAGTATTGCAGCGGCAATGTGGGGACTTGACGGTGTGGTTCTTACTCCGCGTCTGTACAACTTAGATGTACGGTGGGTCGTTTTTGTACTTCATATCATTCCGTTTGTACTTATGAACATCTTTTTTTATAAAGAATATAAACACGTCCTAAGTTTAACTAAGGCTGATTGGCTAACTTTTTTTCTCATATCTCTGTTCGGTGGTGCTATCGGGACAATAGCCATTGTAAAAGCACTATTTCTTGTAAACTTTCATAATCTATCTGTTATTGTGCTCTTGCAAAAGCTGCAACCTGTTTTTGCCATTTCCCTGGCATCAATTCTTTTAAAAGAGAAACTGCAAAAGTATTTTATCCTTTGGGCATCTCTCGCTATTGTAGCCAGTTATTTCCTTACTTTCGGATTAAGTCTTCCTGATTTTCACCAGGACAGAAACACTATTTACGCAGTGTTGCTTTCGCTGCTCGCAGCCTTTTCATTTGGAAGCTCAACTGTTTTCAGTAAAAAGATACTTACCAAATACACTTTCCCTACGGCCACATTTTTCCGCTACGGAATAACGACTGCTATTATGTTGTTTGTTGTTTTGGTTTCAGGCACCTTCGACCAGTTTAGCAAAACCACATCTGAAAACTGGCTGTTTTTCCTGATAATATCTTTCACAACAGGCTCGGGAGCAATTTATCTTTACTACTACGGATTGGTAAGGATAAGGGCAATTATGGCAACCATAGCCGAGCTCTTCTTCCCTGTATCTGCAATATTTTTTGACTATCTCGTAAACGGAAAAATGCTTTCTGCTGTACAATGGATTGCTGCGGTTATTATGATTTTTGCAATTATAAAATTAACAGGCAAAGCTGCAAAACAGTAGAGTCTAAATTAATGACAAGCGTGGACGCTTGTCGCTTTGAATAAAAAAGGCCATCCCGTGAGGGACAGCCTTTTAAAATAAAATATTTTATCACAAATTATCTAACG
>JAUVIX010000207.1 GCA_030592565.1 Chlorobiota bacterium | reverse complement strand
CCTACAATAAAAGGAATAATCATAACAGGTATCTTATCTGTGGCTCTTCTTGGGGTTATAATGAATGGTATTATTCCCTGGGTGGTTAAGCTCTCAAGCTTGTTTGAGCTTTTCTTTGTTAACACAATGGGGCTCCCATTTAACTCGGGAACAATTTTCTATTTTATTTTACTTATCGGCTTAATTGTTTGGGCTATCCGCTATACAACTAAGCATAATAAAACTATAGTTAATACTGTATTATTGAGCCTGACATTTATTCTTATAGGATATTCATCATTTTTTATGATTATAATCAGGGCAAATGCCGACCCTCCAATCAACGAAAATAAGCCGGAAGATGCTATCAGTCTTTTATCATACCTTGCAAGGGAACAATATGGCGACTGGCCCATCTCTTATGGTCAGTATTACAATGCCACAACCGTTGGTGCAACTGATGGAAACCCTATTTATGTTAAAAATGTTAAAAAAGGAAAGTACATAGTAACTGACGAACGTAAATCAGTTGTTCCGGTTTACGACCCAAAATTCTGTACAATATTTCCAAGGATGTGGAGCTCTCAGAAACCCGGACATATCCAGATGTATAAAAAATGGGGTGATATTAAGGGGATTCCTATTGAGGTTATGAAGCCTGATGGCTCGTCAGAAGTTAAGATGAAACCGACATTCGGGGAAAATTTAAGATTTTTCTTCACCTATCAGGTGGGACATATGTACTTGAGATATTTTATGTGGAATTTCTCAGGAAGACAGAATGATATTGAAAGCCAGGGAGAGGTAGAACATGGAAACTGGCTTACCGGTTTTGATTGGTTTGATTCAAAAGTTTTAGGGCTTGGATCTCAGAATGACCTGCCGGATAATATGAAGAGCCGGGCACATAATAAATTTTATATGTTGCCCTTCCTGCTTGGGCTTATAGGGCTATTTTTTCAGCTTAATACTGACAAAAAGGATACCCTGGTTGTGATGCTTCTGTTTATTATGACAGGACTTGCCATTGTAGTTTATCTAAACCAGTATCCATATCAACCTCGTGAGCGTGACTATGCCTATGCCGGTTCATTTTATGCTTTTGCTATCTGGATAGGTCTGGGGGTTCTTGCTATTTTCGATTCGTTGAGTAAGAAAATGAATGAAAAGAGTTCAGCTATTGCTATTACTCTTGTTGCTCTGTTGCTGGTACCTGGAATTATGGCAAAGGAAGGCTGGAACGACCATAACAGATCGGGTAAATATGCAACTCTCGATTTTGCTTCTAACTACTTAAACTCGTGTGAGCCCAATGCAATACTGGTTACAAATGGTGATAATGATACATTCCCACTTTGGTATGCACAGGATGTGGAAGGAGTACGGACGGATGTGAGAGTGGTTAACTTTATGCTGGCTTCAGGACACTGGTATGTGCAGCAAATGATGAAGAAAGCTTATGAGTCTGAGTCGCTGCCATTTACACTTACTTATGATCAATACGAAAACGGGATCAATAATTTTGTTGCATTTTACAGCACAAATATTAAAGGTTATGTTGAACTAAAAAGTGTTATTGATTTTATTGCAAATGATGATGAAAGAACAAAATTACCGTTGCAAAGTGGTGAAAAAGTTAATTTTTCTCCAACTAAAAAGTTTAAAATGACCATTGACTCTGCATATATTGTTAACAACAAGCTTGTGCCGGAATATATGTACGATCGAATTGTCCCTGAAATAGAGTGGGATGTGAAACAGAGTTATCTTTATAAAAATGATTTGATGATTCTTGATATTATAGCAACCAATAACTGGAAAAGGCCGGTTTATTTTGCCAATCCAAGTTCTCTCAGCAAAATTCTTGATGTTGATAAGTACTGCCATCTTACCGGATTTGTTTACAGGTTTATGCCTGTTAAAGCAAACAATTATATTTCAGGCGGAGCAGGAATAGACTCTGAAGCCTCCTATGATATTTTGATGAACAAGTGTAAATGGGGCAACCTGGCTGATCCTAAAGTATATATTGATCGCGAAAGCCAGCGTAACAGCATTATGCCTAAACAGAATATGATGAGAGTGGCACAGACTCTGTATCAGGAGGGCGAAAAGGAAAAGGCTATTGCTGTTCTTGACAGAGCCCTTGAGGCATTTCCCAACAGCAAATTCCCGTTTGATATGTTTACGTTACCGTTTATTGATATCTATTATGGTGCCGGAGCAATAGAAAAAGCAAATGCTGTAGTACAACAACTGTATGAAAATTGCAAACAAGATCTTGATTACTATAGCAGCCTCAGTCCAAAACTGGCTAAGTATTACGAATCAGACGCCAATCAGGCAATGGGTGTTCTGCAAAAACTCTCAATGGATACAAAAGCCAATAAGCAGATGGAGCTTTATAAAGAGATTGACAGCACCTTCAGAGAGCAGTTGCAGTTTATGCAGTAGAAGTTGAAATAAAATAGCACACCTGCCTGTTTCTTGGGCTGGTGGGCTGTTTCTCGTTTTCAATCTTTTTGGGTTGATTCACACATCCCAACCTACACTGAAGCTTTGGCAGGCAAGCCCGCACTAAAAAATGGCGATATGAGAAAAGTAAAAAACAATTTTTCTTTCCTTAACCTAAAATCGTATCTTTGTAATTGAATTTTTTTTGAATTTAAAAGCGTCAAGAAAATAAACAATCTAATATGAGTGATTTAATTATCAATGAAGAGCATATTAAAAATCAGATATATAATATTAGGGGAAAGCAAGTAATGCTTGATAGTGATTTAGCAAAACTGTATGAAGTTTCTACAAGCCGACTGAATGAACAAGTAAAATGAAATATTGAACGTTTTCCAGAAGATTTTATGTTCAGATTGTCAGATAAAGAATGGGGAAATTTGAAATCGCAAAATGCGACATCAAGTTGGGGTGGAAGAAGAAAATTACCTAATGTTTTTACAGAACAAGGAGTTTCAACCTTATCAGGAGTTTTACATAGCAAAATAGCTATTCAAGTTAATATTGCTATTATGCGTGCGTTTGTAGGAATGAGAAAATTCTTAATGGCAAATGTAAATATATTTCAACGTCTTGATAAATTAGAACTGAAACAATTCGAAACAGATAATAAAGTTGGACAAATAATCAATGCTCTTGAAAATAATACTCTTAAACCAAAACAAGGGATTTTTTACAACGGGCAAATATTTGATGCCTATAAATTTGTAGCAGAATTAATTAAAGGAGCAAAAAAATCTATAACCTTAATTGATAATTATATTGATGAAACAGTGCTTACACTTTTTAGTAAAAATCAAAAAGTTAACGTAGAAATCTATACAAAAAACATATCGAAACAATTAAAATTAGATTTAGACAAATATAATGCACAATACAAACCGATAAGAATTAAGAAATTTAATCAAGCACACGATAGATTTTTGATAATAGACAACAAGGAAATTTATCATTTTGGAGCAAGTTTAAAAGACTTAGGTAAAAAATGGTTTGCTTTCTCAAGGTTCGATATGGAGGCAATTGAAATATTAGGAAAATTAGAATAAAGAATTGAATGCCCGCAGCCATTCTATGGGTTTTCAATACTGTTTTTTGGGGGGCGTTTTTTGAAAATGGTGCTAAAAATGAAATTTGCACGTATCAATAATAATATATTTTACGTATTAATGTTGATTTTTCTAAATAGATTAATTTTGTAATCAAAAGATATTGATTATGGATACAAAACTCACATTAAATGTTGACAAAGTCATAATTGAACAGGCTAAGGATTATGCAAAATCGCATAAAATAAGTCTTTCTAGATTGATTGAATCTTATCTTGCATCTCTGATAAATAGAAAAACAAAGAGATAGAAATAACCCCATTAGTAGATAGTTTAAGTGGGGTGATTGAACTTGACACAGATTTTAACTATAAGGATGATTACACTAACTTTCTAATCGAGAAATACAAATGAGCAAATTTGGGATTTGCCGGAGTTTAAACAAGTAGTAAGAGAAATAATGAGACATTTAAGAAAATTTATAAATTAATGATAGATGTCTTAAAGAAACAGGATTAAGTAACCAATATTTTGAAGAACTCTTTGAAAGAATTAGAGATATTCGATGCTCTAAAAGAATATTTTATTCTAAAATCAGAGATATTTATGCCGCTGCCTACAAAAGAAAGCAAGGGCTGAAGGTATTGGGGATAAGTAAATAGAAAAGGATTATATTTGAGTATTCTCAACGTGTCTTACAAATTTATCAAGTGTCCAAATATCTTCTTGATGTTCTTTTGGAAAACTTTTCAAATACGGTTTTGAAACAACTAAGGTAACTCCTGATAATTTCATCTTTTTCAGTTGATTTCCAGAAATTCCCTGTTGAAGAGTAAAGAGGTGTTTATGTGGAATCCGGTCAGCTTCTCCAACAATTTGTCTCCATCTGTCTTTACAAGTTGTTTTTGCCCCAAGGAATACCAACTTTGAACTTCCTTTCGGTTCTGTGAAATAAGTATCAATATTTGGAAAAATGAAATCAGGCTTTTTCTTTGTTTCAGTTAAAGCTTGCGGAGTGTAAAATAAATCCCTAATATTGAAGACTTCTGATAAATGGTGCTCCAATGATTTCACTGCTCTTGAATCAAAGAATGTTATTACAAGATGCTCTGGATATCTCTATATCGCTTTTTGTCCACATCTGCCAATAATATTTCCTCAAACCTCTCAAATTCGTACCATTCGTTTGAGGTGTCAAATTGATTGAAATGAAATTCTTTAATACCGAAATCTTGGGGGTAGAAGAACTCAGAATCAATTAATCTTGTTTTAGACTTGATTTTGATGTCAGATAAGTTAGTTCGATTTATATTTGTAAATAATTCAAAACCAAATTCTTTGTAGTTAGATTCATCTCTAAATAAATAAGATAGCTTAATGCCTAAATCTTTCATTGTTATGATATGTTAAGAATTCTTTATCAGGTAAAAATCTTGAGGGAAGAATTAGACTTTTATTATGATATTTATGAAAATAATTGACATTGCTTTCATCTTTTCTATTAAGTAGATCACTACAAATTAAAATTTTATAATCTATAGTAATAGTAATGAACCCAAATTCAAATGCTTTATCATGCAGGGCATTCACGAGAATTCCATTGCGAGGATTTAATCTATTCTTGCTATCAACAGACCATGGAACAATATGACTTGCAATTAGAAATTCGGGAATTGAAATACCAGCAATGCAACACTTATTATTGTATGATGCTAACAAAGCAGAACGAAAAAAAGATTGATTAACACGGGTTTTAACTGTCCTTTCCTTTTCTTCGCCTTCTTTTTCCATAAAGTTATGTTCTATGGTTTTTGATTCTTGTTTTGACACTAAAAGCATTTCGCTTTCAATAGCCATAGACTCCCAATCGTTAAAAAATTCATTCCAAATTTCTCTGTCTAATCTAGATGCATTTTTAGCTCCTTTAATTCCCCTAGCTTTCAAACTTGGGTCAAAACTTGCAAAGTTTACAAGTTTCCAAGCTAATGCAGAAGGAGTTCTTTTAATCAAAGAAGCAAGTTTGATTATCTCTGGATTACCTTTATGCAATCTGCCGAAAGGTATTTTACAATATAGGTTTATTGCAAGGATTAATTCGTTTCTTGTCCACAATTTTCTTTCTGTCATACTGCTACTTTTATCACATTATGCAAAAGTCGATATTTTTCGTGATTACCTGTCCCCAAATTGAATTACTTTCCAACCGTTTTTTAACAGTGTCAAATTTACCTTTTTGTCTCGTTCAATGTTGCTCCCAATTTTCTTATTCCAAAAGTCAGTATTGGTTTTTTTTGTTTTACAGTCTTTTCTATGGAAATATTAACTGTAACAAAAAATGGCAATTTTTTACTTTCGGAAGGTAAAATCAGGACGAGCCAAACAGCCAAGGTCTCGCAGCCATAAACATTTGCAATTCACACGTGCCAACGCATTAACCAAAAGACTATTAAATTTTTCAAAATATTTCAGTAAATAATAAGCCGAATTGACAGAGAACACAGACTTGTTTATCAGGTTTTTGACCAGGAGAGATTGATTGATAGTTGCAAATATCACTATGATAAATAAAAAAAGCAAAGAGATAGAAATAACCCATGATTGAACTTGACACAGATTTTAAAGTTGAATATTAATGGAATTGTTTGGGCTAAAGCCCGTGGTGTGGTTATTATTGGTAAACGGCATAAATGCCATTCCTGTTTATTTCTTCTTGCTATGTTGCAGGGCTTTCCCATTATCAATAGCCACCATATAATACTGAGCCTTCCGAGGTGATGAGGTGGATACAATTGAAGCGAAGAACGTTGATTTTATCCCAACAAATTACAAAGAACCATTTGGGCTAAAGCCCGTTGTATGGTTTTTTGGTAAACGGCATAAATGCCGTTCCTATTTATTTTTTCCTGCTATGTTGCAGAGCTTTCCCATTATCAATAGCCACCACATTTATGTGGTGGAAATAATATGATGTAAAAAGGGGGCTTTAGCCCAACTTTAACCTTTTCTGACAATATCAAAACCATAACGCTTGATAAATTGATCATATTCTTGCGAAAATGAAATAGTATTATGATGTTCTTCCTGTTTGGCAATGTAATCCCTGACAATTTGAATTTTATCATCGCAAACACCGATAGCCATATATTCATCCTGCCATTCAAACTTTGTTTTTGTCAATTTGTTTTGATTTATCCACTGAGATGACACACCTTTAATCAATTGTGCAATTTTCCCAATGCTCAATGAATCGTTAAGAGATATTAGACAATGAACATGGTCGAGGTATCCGATGATAAAATCAAGATAAATATT
>JAUVIX010000217.1 GCA_030592565.1 Chlorobiota bacterium | reverse complement strand
GTGGAACTGGGTGAAGATTTTACACAATTTCTCGGTTTTAACCCATTATTACCTACTATTGATGTCAGGTTTAATGCTGCTTATGCTAACAATGACAGCCTGAAAATCATAAAGGGAAAAATTCTTGCCAACACCAATGTAAAAGAGGTTTTTTACCAGGAGTCGCTGGTTGACATTGTAAATAAAAATGTTAAAAAAATTGGGATTATAATTCTGGGATTCAGCATTTTGCTTTTGATAATTGCCATAGCTTTAATCAATAACACTATCCGGCTTTCGGTTTACTCAAAACGTTTTATAATAAGAAGCATGCAACTTATCGGGGCGACTCATGGTTTTATCCGCAGGCCTTTTATCTGGAAAGGAATTCTGCAGGGAATAATAGGTGCTCTATTGGCTATTATGTTATTAACGGTTGTAATTTACTTTTCACAGAGAGAGTTTCCCGAACTTATTAACCTTCAGGATATCAATATGTTTTTATCATTATTTGGTATAGTAATCCTGCTGGGAATAATCCTTACCTGGCTTTCAAATTATTTTGCCGTAAGGAAATACATAAGGCTAAAAGCCGATTATCTCTATTTTTAAACCGATATATAGTGAAAACCCAGCACTATTAAATGAAGGTTTCTAAAAAACAAGCGAATTGCTTTTATGAAAATTGCAAGGTTTATACGTTACAGTATAAAAAAATAATAGTAAATTTGCGGCCTGTAATTATTTAATTCATTTTCAATGAAAAAAAAAGAGGTGAAAAAACCGGTAATGGGCAGCGAAAACACTGCAACTTCAAAATATTCAGGATTTGCCTTTGGGAAGGAAAATTATAAATTGTTATTTATCGGCCTTGCCTTTATTGTTGTTGGCTTTTTACTGATGATCGGTGGTGGCTCTGACGATCCAAATGTTTTTAGCGATAAAATTTTTGATTTCAGACGGCTTACTCTTGCACCAGTCCTTGTACTTACAGGATATATCATTGAAATTTTTGCAATAATGAAAAAGCCAAAAGACTAAACCGGTTGATGGTTTTGTTACAGTTTTGTAAGAATCTATGGGCCAACATCCAAAAAACACGTTCCAAACTTTTTTAAATTACAGATTTAAACGTTTTTAACTTTTTGAGTATTAGTTTATTTTATGACCTGGATACAATCCATAATAATAGCAATAGTTGAAGGAATAACAGAATTTCTACCTGTATCGTCAACCGGACATATGATCCTGACCGAGGGTTTGCTCGGAATGAAAAGTAATGATTTTATCCAGGCTTTCATAATAAATATCCAGTTTGGTGCTATACTTTCTGTTGTTGTCCTTTACTGGAAGCGATTTTTTCAATCCTGGGATTTCTATTTTAAACTTTTTATTGCCTTTTTGCCTGCAGCAGTTATTGGTTTCTTTTTTATTGGTTTTATAGATAGTCTGCTTGAGAATGTTTACGTTGTTGCCGTTATGCTAATACTTGGCGGTGTAGTTATGCTATTTGTTGACAAATGGTTCAATAACCCTTCTGAAGATCAGGAGATAAGCTATCTGACTGCTCTGAAAATCGGATTTTTTCAGACAATTGCGATGATCCCAGGTGTTTCTCGTTCGGCAGCCACCATAATTGGTGGGATGAGCCAGAGGCTAAGCAGAAAAACGGCAGCAGAATTTTCATTTTTCCTCGCTGTACCGACAATGTTTGCGGCCTCAGGATATAAACTTATGACGAATTATGAAGCCATAAACAGAGATAATATCTTAATGCTTATTGTGGGAAATGTCGTTGCATTTATTGTAGCACTAATTGCTATCAAATCATTTATTACTTACCTCACAAAACATGGCTTCAAAATATTTGGATATTACAGAATAATTGTCGGCGTGCTGATTCTTGTTTTTCTTGCTTTAGGATATGATTTAACAATTAACTAATGATATTTGACTTTCAGGCAGGTGAAGTTCTTCTTTTCAATAAACCCATCGGGTGGACATCTTTCGATGTTGTAAATAAGATTCGCTATCTAATAAGAAGCTATCTGGGGATAAAAAAGATCAAAGTTGGACACGCTGGTACACTTGACCCACTGGCAACAGGTTTGCTGATTTTGTGTACTGGAAAATTCACAAAACGAATTCAGGAATTTCAGGATCAGGACAAGGAATATACCGGAACCTTTTTCCTGGGAGCAACAACACCTTCCTTCGACAAGGAGACAGAGATCGACAAGACTTTTGATATCTCACATATTACAGACGATAAAATTCTGAATGCAGCAAAACAACTTACAGGAGATATTGAACAGATTCCACCGATATTCTCCGCTATCAAGATAAAAGGGAAAAGAGCATACGATTATGCACGCAAAAACAAAGATGTAAAACTTAATCCAAGAAAAGTAAGTATCAATGAGTTTGAGATTACCGGAATAGACCTGCCAAAAGTATATTTCCGTGTTAACTGCAGTAAAGGGACTTATATCAGGTCGCTTGCCAGAGATTTTGGGGAAGCTCTCAATACCGGTGCTTATCTCGTATCTTTATGCAGAACCAAATCAGGCACTTTCGAAATATCAGAAACAATGACAATTGAGGAATTTCAGCAGTTACTTCAAACATCTAAACAATCAGATAATCAAAGCATTAGTATTTAATTTATTATTTTTTTGACTTTTCACGAAAATAGTTGTATCTTTGCACCCCTTTTTTAAGGCATAAAGATATGATAATCATTGAAATTAAATTATGAAATTATCTCAATTCAATTATTACTTACCTGAAGAACTAATAGCAGAATTCCCACCTGAAAATCGCGATGAATCGAGATTAATGGTCTTACATCGGGATACAAAAACTATTGAGCATAAAACCTTTAAAGATATTCTGGAATATTTTGATGAAGGTGATGTTTTTGTCCTAAACAATACAAAGGTCTTTCCTGCTCGTCTTCATGGCGAAAAGGAAAAAACAGGAGCTAAAATAGAGGTTTTTCTTTTACGTGAACTAAATCCTGAAAGCAGGTTGTGGGATGTTATGGTTGATCCGGCCCGGAAGATCAGAATAGGCAACAAACTCTATTTTGGAGATGAGGGAGAACTGGTTGCTGAAGTTATTGATAACACAACCTCTCGTGGCAGGACTCTCCGGTTTTTGTTTGACGGACCTTATGAAGATTTTAAGAAACTTATTACCAGGCTGGGAGAAACTCCATTACCAAGGATTATCAAGAGGGACGTTATGCCTGAAGATGAAGAGCGTTATCAAACAATATACGCCAAATACGAAGGTGCTGTTGTTGCCCCTACTGCCGGATTCCATTTCAGCAGAGAGCTTATGAAAAGACTTGAGCTTGTAGGAGTTGAATTTGCAGAACTCACCCTACATGCCGGTCTCGGAAATTTCAGAGATATTGAGGTTGAAGATCTTACAAAGCACAAGATGGACTCGGAGGAGATGATAATAACACTTGAAGAGGCTGAGAAAATTAATAAAGCTAAAGCTGAAAAAAGAAAGGTTTGTGGAATAGGTACTACTACAATTAAAGCGACAGAGACTGCCGTAACAATTACAGGCAAAGTAAAACCTTACAGTGGCTGGACTAATAAATTTATCTTCCCGGAATATAATTTTATGGTGGCTGATTCATTAATTACTAATTTCCATCTACCAAAATCATCAGTGATGATGCTGGTTGCTGCTTTCGCTGATTATGACTTTCTTATGAAAGCATACAAAGAAGCTATCGATAAAAAATACAAATTCTTTACCTATGGTGATGCAATGCTGATATTGTAGGGGGGAAAGTTGGCAGTCTTCAGTCGGAAGTTGGCAGTTGGCAGTCTTCAGTTGGCAATCTTCAGTCGGCAGTCGGAAGTCGGAAGTTAGTAGTTGGTAGTATCTAATCTAAATTGAGATCCGAATTGAAAAAGCAGGTTATAATTGTTGCCGGAGGTAAGGGACAGAGAATGGAGGCAGACCTTCCCAAACAATTCCTTGTGGTTTCAGGCAAACCTGTGCTGATGCATACCATTGAAAAATTTTATTCTTTTTCAAAAGAAATAGGAATTGTGGTCGTACTACCCGGGCCATATATTAAATTCTGGCAATCACTATGTAAAAAGTACAATTTCAAAACCCCTCATAAGGTTGTAAAAGGGGGTAAAACGCGGTTTAATTCGGTTAAAAACGGTCTTAAGCTAATTGGTGATGATTGTGTAGTGGCTGTACATGACGGCGTCAGGCCATTAGTAAGTAACGATACTTTGGAAAGAGCGTTCTCCGGTGCGGAGAAAAATGGAAATGCAATACCTGTAATACCTGTCAATGATTCACTTAGAAGGATAAAACAGGATAATAAGAGTAAGCCTGTTAAGAGGGAAAAGTACTTTCTTGTACAGACACCACAGTGCTTCAGGTCTGAGATACTTTTAGAAGCCTACGACCACAAGTATCGGAAGCACTTTACGGATGATGCATCAGTTGTAGAAGCTATTGGTGAGGAGATATATCTTGTTGGAGGAAATGTTGAAAATATCAAACTTACAAGGCCATTCGATTTGAAAGTTGCGGAAGCTCTATTGGGATAACAACCGACACCCATAGAGGTTGAGTTGGCTTGTGAGCTGGAAGTCCCGATAGAGACGACATACCGGCAGAAAACATAAAACAATCGTACACAAGTGCCGTTAGGTATGCAATATTCCCTGTTTTCGGCAATGGGATATCCAAATCCAAAATATTTACATTGTAAATCGATTACTTACGTGAATTTTAGCAGGATGTGAGAAAAGCAGAAAGAATTATAGGTTACGAATTAAAATCCCAGATTAAATCCAGCTGAAATCGTATTATGTACTCCCCTGAAATATTCCGGAGTGTATTTTTTCACCTGCTCTTCATCACCTGAAACATCACTGTAAATATACTCCAGATAGAGATATGAATTACTTATGAACTCCCACCTTGCGCTAAGTGAAAGTTCCTGATTCTGCCAGGTTATATTTTCCAAAAATGGAGTTCTGACAGCCTCATGTGCGCCATCAGCATAATCAAAATCGTCACCATGCTGAGCAAAGGTATATGCTGCCTTGAAGTGCAATCCACGAATGAGCTTGTATTCGGCTGCCAAATAGAACTCTTGTGAGTTATCCCTGAGATAGTGCCCGAAATTGAAGTAATTGGAGGCAAATGTTAATGTTGGGACATAATGTTGATACGTGATTGGCATAGACATAGTGTATTCAAAAGTAACAGACAAATTATCAACTAATAAACCACTCTCTTTTACTCCCAGCTTCATACTCCAGAAGTTGTGCTCATCACTAGTGTAAATCCTTGACTTTTTAAATTCATCAATAAAAAAAGTTCCATACAGGTGCAGGTGTTTTATCTGACGGGAACTAACATCGAAAAACATCTGTGAATTCTGATTATCAATTCCGGAGTTTATCATGTGATCAATTGCTTTGTAAAACATAAAAGGAATAAAATATGCAGGGTGTGGATTCATATCAGAGTAAACAATGGAATTTCCGATTGAAATATTCAGTCTTTTCCAGGGTGTGAATGTTAACATATTGGCAGCCAAATATTTTGGCCGGTATGTTTCTCTGTATTGTAAAGTATTATCCCGCATATAATAATACGATGCATTGCTGTCAACCACCATCGAGACAAGCCAGCCATGGAAATAATTCAGTTCAAACCATTTTGCAGGTTTCATACGTAATGTTATCTGGGCTATTGACGGAGGCCTGTCATTAAAGATATTAGTGCCGTGATAGTTGTTACCCCAGTTAACATGATCTTTGATGAGACCGAATGAGCCCCATTTCCAGGAATAGACAATTCCACCACGCATCTCTTCATAATCCACTCCTCCTGAAGAGCTGCCTTTATAGTTTCCACCCCCACCTCGTTGTGTAAAGTATTCAGGGTCTGAAATTTTTATTGTTTCACTATTATCTCTCAAACTGGCATAAAAACCCCAGTGCTTACCAACATAGGCCGTAGCCTTTAGTCCGCCCCAGCTGTGATACATGCCTTCATTTTCGTTATAAAAATATTCAATCCCCCAAATAGGTTCTAATGAAAATGTAAAAAGTTTATCTTTATAAAACAATCCCAATGGATTCCAGGCAAAAGTAAGATTATCGGTCTTTTTAAAGATATTTATTTTTTGTGGATAATCGGGAAGTGAATCTATTTCGGCTCTAAAAGCATTCAGATAAAAAGCAAGTTCCTCTTGTTGCCTTTTGTTCATCTCATCTGTAGAACCCCTTGCCCCCTCAAGCTTGTTGGCAATATACTCCCGGCTGTATGGTTTGACCACGGAATTCAATTCGATAATTTTCAGATTAGCGAGCTCATCAATAAAGTCATATATGTTTTTATTTGAAACATGCTCATAAACTATCTGGGTCCGTCCGTTAAACACAAATACCAGCAATATGATGGCTATAAAAGATTTTCTAAGATTCATATTTGAAAAATTAGCAAGTAATTTAGGAATTTCAAATTTCAGTTACAAAGATACATATTTTCATATCAATGCTTCAATGTCTT
>JAUVIX010000041.1 GCA_030592565.1 Chlorobiota bacterium | reverse complement strand
AGTTTTAAACTGATATTTTCCTGTTCAACGAGATGATATGCTTTATTGATAGCGTCAAATAATTTTTTGGGGTCAACAGGTTTGAGAATATAATCAATTGCAGAAAATTCAAAAGCTTTTATAGCAAATTCCTGGTATGCAGTAATAAAGATTATCTTAAAATTTATATTGTCCAGTTTTTTCAGAAGGTCAAATCCTGTCCCGTCAGGCATATTAATATCTAACAATACAAGATCAGGTTTATGTTTAGTAATGGCAGTAATACCCGTAGCTACATTCTCTGCTTCAGCAACAAGGCTTATATTTTGGGGGCTGAGCTTCAAAAGATCAGCAATACTTTTCCTTGCCCGGGCTTCATCATCTATAATAATTACTTTCATCTGCTGCCAAATATTTTCGTGTAATTATACAACAAAGATAGGTTAAAGCTCCTTATAAGGAATGATAAATTTTACTTTTGTTCCCTTGACATTTTCGTCTGAATCTTTAATCTCATTTATCTCCATAACGAACTGTTTTTTCTTCTGACCCTTATTGAATACATCTATCCTTTCATTTGCAATTATTGTTGCCAGCGAAGTATGCCTTTTTTTGATTTTTTCTTTTAGCTTATTCGAAGCTTTTATACCTACTCCGTTATCCTCTATTAGAAGTAAAATGGATTTTTTCTCTGGCATCAGAGAAAAACTTATTGAAATATGTCCCTTTCCTTTCAGGTGTTTAACACCATGTTCAATGGCATTTTCAATAAAGGGCTGAGCAAGCATTGGCGGAATTTTAATTATGTCAGCCTGAATCAGGGGGTCAACATCAATGATATAATCAAATTTATTATTATACCTTAGTTGCTGTAAATCAAGATAGTTTTGCAGTGTGTTAATCTCTTTTTCTATTGTGATAAATTCCTCCCTGGAGTTATATAGAATAGACCTGATCAATTCAGCAAAGCGGGAAAGATATGACCCGGCTTCAAGTGGGTTATTTTCGAAAATGAAACTTTGGATTGAGCTTAGTGAATTAAAAATGAAGTGAGGATTCATTTGCGATCGTAGCAATTTTTGCTCAAGCAATTGAACCTGATTCTTTTCAATTATTTTCCTTTCCCTGTATTTAACAATTAATATGATGATCAGGGTTATGAAAAGTATTTCCAGAATGATGAACCAGGTTGTTTTCCAGTATGGTGGCTTAATTATTATATCAATAAAAATTCCGGCTTCATTCCATATACCGTCACCATTGGCTGCTATAACCCTTAACCGATATTTCCCGGGATCAATATTTGTATATTTTGCAAAATGGTTGGCAGCGCTGGTATATGTCCAGTCTTTCTCAGCACCTTCAAGCTTGTATGCATATTTAATATATTTGGGATTGGAAAAATCAAGTGCTGCAAATTCAAAAGAAAAATAGTTTTCCCTGAAATTCAAATTAACCACTTTGGTTCCAGATAGATCAACATCCTTCTTTTTATCAAAAATACTAAATGAAACAATTGACAATTGCGGAGGTTTATCGTTTTTGAAAATGTGGGACGGATTGCAAACATTGATACCATTTTTACCACCGAAAATCAGTTCACCCGATTTCAAACGGTAAGCTGCATTTGTAAATTCATTATCCTGAAGTCCATCTTTTTCATAATAATTTTGAAAAATTTCTTTTTCCGTATCAAATACACTCAATCCATTTAATGTAGCTATCCACAGTCTGCCACTGTCATCTTCCAAAATACTCATAACGTCATTATCTGCCATCCCTTCTTCCGATGTAAAATGTGTGAACGAATCAGTGCCCTGACTATATTTATTCAGGCCATAAGCTCCAATCCAAACAGTTCCCTCTCTATCAACAAAAATACAATTGACTGCATCTCCCCAAAATGAGTTGGCATCATCGGGGTCACTTCTAAATTGCCTGACTTCATTTGTGACCGGATCAAGCCTGTTCAACCCTTTATTTGTGGTTCCTACCCAGATGTATCCGTTTCTGTCTTCTGCAATGCACTTCACAAGATGTGAAGACAAATATTTTTCCTTGTCAACAATAAAAGCACTAAATTTCTGCGTTTGTAAATCAAAGTTGCAAAGCCCATTTATAGTACCTAGCCATAAGCCGGAAGGCGTAAAAGCAATCGAGAGAATGGTATCACTAATCAATCCTCTGTTTGTGCTTTTTGAATAGTGGCAAATAACCTTCCCATCTCTAATCCTGGACAGACCATTATAAGTTCCAATCCATTTATCGTTATCCGGCCCGGTTGCTTGGCAAAGTATCGTGTCAATCAATGTTTCTTTGTTGAATTTCACATGAGGAATGCTTGTCTTCCAGACAGGAACAATAGAGATATATGGATTTGCTTGTTTGCGATAGAATCCTTTGTTTGTTTCAAACCAAACTTTTCCTTTACTGTTTGCATGAATATTAGAAATTCGGTTAAAGTCATAACCTGAGTAATTATCTTTGGGGTAACAGGTGACTCTTTTTGTTTCGGGATTTATTGAATAGAAAATTGATTGATTTTTGAAACCAACCCACAAATCTTTCCCATCGAATACAAGATTTGTAATCTGGCCGGGTGGAACTGCATGCTTTAATTGGTAGGTTTGGTCTTTAAAAACGCCTATTCTTTTATCAAATTGATACAAACCCATTGCTCCCCATATTCCAAGCCAATAGTTTCCCTTACTATCCTCAAAAATATCGTTATACCAGTCAGCCTTAAGCGAGTTTTTTAAAAATGAAAATGATCTAACGGAAAGTGTATTGGGATCTATAATATTGAATCCCCTTCCCGACCATTGTCCTGCCCATACATCACCGTCAGAGTCCTGCATTAATGCGGAAATCTTATTTGAGTTTATCCGGGAGTTACTGTTTTCAGTATTGTTGAGATTGCGGGTTTTGATAAAATCTTGATTTAGACAATCAATGCCATAGTTGGCAGTACCTACCAATATTTCACCGGAGTTAATCTGTAATATGGCTGTAATATAGGATGACGATGGAGTCCGCTCATCACCGGGAATATGGTAAATATGCCTGAACTTATTTTTGGATTGCCTAAAAATACTGATTCCGTCAATTGTGCCAATCCAGACGTTTTTAGCAGCATCAACAAAAATCTTATTCACGTGACCATTTATACGAGAGCGTGGGTTGTTATCATCGCTGTCGATATATGTAAAAGAATTGTCGGCATTATCAAAAATGTAAATTCCCGAACCTGTGCCAAACCAAAGTTTTCCATTATGGTCTTTAGCAACACAAAAAGTGGAAACTGAAAGTGTCTTATCAAAAATTCCGGATGCAGTATTCAAATTATATAAGCCGTCAATTCCACCGAGCCACATTTCATTTTTCGTTTTCTGCAAATACATACTGACATCATTTTCTCGTTTTTTTGTTTTGTCATTTTCATCAGCCTGATATTCATAAAACTGCTCAGTTTGCGGATTGAACCTGTAAAGCCCCATAAACCTGCCACCAAGCCAAATCATACCCTCATTATCTTTGTACAGTTCGTGATAATAATAAGTGTTTATCATTGAAGGTTGGCGGTGATGATAGATTGTGGACGTTTTATTTGAATAATCATATTTTATTAATTCACCTTGTGCCGTTTCTATCCATAGAACATTGTTTTTGTCGGGAAGAAGTGCCCTGATATAACCTCTGATTTCCACAATAATTCCCTGATTATTTTCCATAAAGACAATTTCAAAAGAATCGTTGTTCCTGTTGTATCTGTTGAGTCCATTTTTGCTTCCAACCCACATATTTCCTTCTAAATCCTCAATAATACAGGTGACAAGATCAGCAGCAAGTGAAGTTGAATCTTCTAAGATGTGTCTGTATTGCCTAACATTATTCCCGTCGTACCTATTTAACCCTTCAGTGGTTGCAATCCAGATGAAGCCGTACTTATCTTGAAAAATATCAAGAATGTAATTGCTGCTCAGCCCGTCCTTTTTGGTCAGATGGTCAAACTTTTTATACGGATCTTCAATTATTATTTGAGAAGCGGTAATAGTTGTCGATTTATTATTAGTTTCATAAAATGAATTGTCATTGTATTGCTTAACAATGCTAAACGGAGTTTCAATATACAACTCTCCGGCCTTTCCTAATGAAACAATTATGGCAAAGGAAAAAACCGCCAGGAACATAATAATTCTTTTTAATATCTCAATAACAGACCTCTTCAAATTTGTGTGATAAAAAATCTTTTCAAATAAACTAAATTCTATAAAATATAAAATCATCTTACTTCCTCATCTCAATCAGCAGTTCCAGCAGTTTTATTCCTGCATCAGAAATTACGGAGCCGGGACCGAAAATTGCGAGCACACCAGCCTTGTATAAAAAATCATAATCCTGCGAGGGGATAACCCCCCCAACGATTACCATAATATCTTCACGACCAAGTTTTTTTAACTCTTGTATTACCTGCGGCACAAGTGTTTTATGACCTGCTGCCAAGCTTGATACTCCCAGAATATGCACATCATTTTCAACTGCCTGTTTTGCAGCTTCTTCCGGTGTTTGAAAAAGAGGTCCGATATCTACATCAAATCCTATATCGGCAAATCCTGTTGACACAACCTTTGCACCTCTGTCATGTCCGTCCTGACCCATTTTTGCAACCATTATCCTTGGGCGACGGCCTTCTAGTTCCTCAAATTTATCGGCCAGTTCGCAGGCCTTTTTAAAACTACTATCATCCTTACTTTCTGATGAATAGACTCCAGAAATAGCACGTATTTCAGCTTTGTACCGACCAAACACTTTCTCCATTGCATAAGAAATTTCTCCAAGACTGGCACGTTTTTTAGCAGCATCAATAGCTAGCTCCAACAGATTACCTTCGCCCGTTTCTGCTGCCTTTGTAATTGCATCAAGCGACCTTTGTACTTCTTCATTGTTCCTTCCGGCTTTGAGTTTTTCCAGTCTTTTTAGCTGCGCATCTCTTACAGCGGTATTATCAACTTCAAGAGTTTCTATGGGATCTTCTTTATCAAGTCTGTATTTGTTAACACCCACAATTGTGTCCTTGTGCGAGTCGATTCTGGCCTGCTTGCGGGCAGCAGCTTCCTCAATGCGCATTTTTGGGATTCCCGTTTCAATTGCCTTTGCCATACCACCAAGTTCCTCTACCTCCTGAATTAAATCCCACGCCTTATGTGCAATCTCATTTGTTAACGATTCAACATAATATGATCCTGCCCAGGGGTCAACATTACGGCAGATATTTGTCTCCTCCTGAAGATAAATTTGAGTATTACGGGCAATTCTGGCGGAGAAATCGGTTGGAAGAGCAATTGCTTCATCCAGAGCATTAGTGTGCAGCGACTGCGTCCCGCCAAGTACAGCAGCCATAGCTTCAACACAGGTTCTTGTAACATTATTGAAAGGATCCTGCTCTGTCAAACTCCAGCCCGATGTCTGGCAGTGCGTTCGTAAAGCCATTGATTTTGGATTTTTGGGATTAAACTGCTTTACAAGCTTTGCCCATAACATCCTGGCAGCCCTCATCTTTGCAATTTCCATAAAATGATTCATCCCAACTCCCCAAAAGAAGGAGAGCCTGGGAGCAAATGAATCAATATCCATTCCTGATTTAACACCAGTGCGCAAATATTCAAGACCGTCAGCAAGAGTGTAAGCCAGTTCAATATCTGCAGTTGCACCTGCTTCCTGCATATGATAACCACTAATGCTAATTGAATTAAACTTTGACATTTTTTCAGAAGTAAATTGAAAAATATCGGCAATTATGCGCATAGAAGGTAAAGGTGGATAGATGTATGTGTTCCTTACCATAAACTCTTTAAGAATATCGTTCTGAATTGTTCCTGTCATCTTCTCAAAGGGTACACCCTGTTCAAGTGCTGCAACAATATAAAAAGCCAAAACTGGAAGAACCGCACCGTTCATAGTCATCGAAACAGACATCTTATCCAAAGGAATATCATCAAAAAGGATATTCATATCCAGAATAGAGTCAATTGCAACACCTGCTTTACCAACATCACCTACAACACGTGGATGATCAGAATCGTAACCCCGGTGGGTTGCCAGATCGAAAGCAACAGAAAGGCCTTTCTGACCTGCAGCGAGATTTCTTCTGTAAAAAGCATTGGACTCTTCGGCTGTTGAAAATCCGGCATACTGCCTGATAGTCCAGGGACGGGTAACGTACATTGTGGAGTAAGGCCCCTGCAGATATGGCGGAATTCCGGCAGCATAATCAAGATGCTCCATATCAAGAAGATCATCCTTTGAATAGATACTTTTTACAGGGATTTTTTCAGCCGTAAGCCAGTCCTTTGAGATATGATTTTCGTATTCCCATTCCTTTGTAGGCTTGCTACTGCCTGATTTAAGGTTGATGTTGACATTGTGAAAATTTGGTTTCATATTTTTAATTATTTTATCCAATTGTAAACTTTTTTTGTTTCCTCACAGTTACAAACTGTGAGGGGTTGTGTGTATATTGCAAACTGTGAGGGGTAACCACAGACAACTTTCAGTTTGCAAATGAAAGTGTTTTTATTGCATTCTATCTATTTCCAAAATATAATCCATACCTGCATAAAACCTCGCACTACTAAATATGTAGTCTTCCGGTTTATCAACAAATCCGGCCTTAACAGGATTATTATGAATATAATTTATTTTCTGATCAATTACATAATTTGAGTAAAGCTCAATTGGGTGATTATCCTGTTTCCAAAACTGATAATCCACATTGTTGCTGTTCAATTTCCCAGCTCTCTCAAAAAGCATTTTCATCCACTCTCTTCGACTTTCAAACGGTTCATTTAACAACTTTTTCACCTCTTTACTTGTATATTTCTTAAAATCCCGGATTGTCTCACATAATTTGAACCCTTCTTTTGTACGTGCCACAATGTGTATATGATTTGTCATTATTACATAAGCATACAATACTAAACCTTTATTTTTTCGGCAATAGTCAAAATTATCAATTATCATATCGCGATATATTTTTCTGGAAAATATATCAACCCAGCCAATTACCGTCATTGTCATAAAATACAATGCCGAAGGATCTTTGATATGATAACTTGTGGCCATTTTATTATTTTTTGTTCATTTATTAAATTCTTATTACAGTTACGAAACTGTGATTGTCAATTGTTTCCTCACAGTTACAAACTGTGAGGGACTACTACAAGCTACTTTCAGTTTGCAACACCTCGCACGGCAACTTTCAGTTTGTAACTGAAAGTGGAATCCCAACTAAAGACTGCATATTCTTTAATGTCTCAAGTACATTTGATTTCATGTGTATAAAATGTTCCAGCCCTTTTTTCTTCAAATCATCAACAATATCTTTCGGGTAGCCTGCAACAACAACAATTGCACTATCCTTTAATTGCTCAAAAACCTGAGGCGCGTATTCTGCATATTCATCATCAGAACTACATATCACAACAATATCAGCATTAGATTTATTAAAACCGGCTACAGCCTTTTCAACGGAATCAAATCCTGAATTGTCAACGATCTCAAACCCTGCACAACCAAAAAAGTTTGCTGCAAACTGTGCTCTTGCCCGTCGCAATGCAAGGTTTCCAATGGTCAGTAAAAACACTTTTGGGCGCCTGTTTGACTTGGCATACTGGTCAGTTTTATACCTTAACATCTCAAAAGCCTGAGCACCACGGTACTGTTTTAAAGTTTCAACTACTACATTAGGTAAAGATCCATCAATCGCCTCAAAAACAGCAGGTTCAATATTTCCTTTAATATATTCAGCATTATTGGGATATTGATTTGTTCCCAGCACACTCTCTTTTCTCAAAGCTATTGCCATATCACGCTTTTGAGCTGTCTCAACAATACGGTTCTGGATAAATCCTAATTTAAAGGCCTCAAGAAAACCACCGTTTTCCTGAACTTCAAGGAAAAGTTTCCAAGCCTGATCTGCCAGAGAGTTTGTAAGATTTTCGATATAGTAAGAACCCGCTCCCGGATCGACAACCTTATCAAGATATGACTCCTCTTTCAATAATAGCTGCTGATTACGTGCTAACCTTTCTGAGAACTCAGTCGGCTCTTCGTAAACTGAATTGAACGGGTTTATTGTTAATGAATCTGTTCCGCCCAAAACAGATGACATCGACTCGGTGGAAGTACGAAGCAGATTCACATACTCATCATATATGGTCTTATTCCAATCAGACGTGACTGTGTGAATATGCATACTCGAAACCTCATCACTGCTTGGCCCGTAAGCTTTGACAATATGTGCCCATAACAGGCGGGCGGCCCTGAGTTTTGCAATCTCCATAAAATAATTTCCTCCGACAGCAAACTGAAATTTGAGCCTTGGCGCAACTTTATCAATCGACAAACCGCGTTCGGTAAGCTGTGTAAGATAGTTGGTTCCCTGCGCCAGACTGAATGCCAACTGTTCAACAATAGATGCTCCCGAATTAGCAAAATGTTGTCCATTGATAAGAATAACTTTATAGTGTGGCAAGTCAGATGCGCCCTCTATCATTTTTTTCCCATTATCGAAAGCATCATTCTCAGAAGTCTGGAATCTGCCTTTCAAAACATAATCACCAAGTGAATCATAATTTACCGAACCGTAAACTCTATCAAGATTCCTGTTATACTTTTTTACCAACTCATCAATATATGAAATAACATTATGATGATTCTTTTGGCAAACAAAGTTCATCTCAACGGCATCGGCAAAAATATTTTCAGTAACTCTTTCCAAATCATCTTTTGTAGGTTCAAAATTTCCATTGAACACAAAGCCAATGGAATTAACACCTTTCATCAGAACATCAAGGGCTTTTTTGTTTGCCTGTTGTATATCCTTCACATAGATATCCTGCCGGATGAGCCAGTCATTTGATTTAATCTTTATTCCCCTTTCAAATGGAAACTCTCCTGGAAACTTATTCAACACGCCATGTTTCTCAATATCTTCCCTACGATAATAAGGTCTGACATTGAACCCTTCATCGGTTTTCCAAATCAGCTTTCTATCATAATCAGCACCCTTAAGGTCTTTACGGATTTTATCTTCCCACTGTTGTGTTGAAACCGGTGGAAATTCAGAGAAAAGCTTTTCGTCCTTTTTATAGTTATTCATAGCAACTGTTATTGTTTATTCATATTCAACAATCGGTTCCCCGATTTACAGCACAAAAATACATTTATATTTAATTCAATAAAAATTATTGTTAATTTATTAACAAATAATAATAACACGAAAAAGAAAACTCAATATGTTCAAAATTTTAACAACTGTCTGAAAAATACTGAATCAATCGGTTGGGTAAAAATTAAATTTCAGCAAAAACCAGTATTATTAAAAAAATATCTACTTTTATACTGAAAATATAATTCGTTCAAATCATTTATTTAAAAGTGAAAATATGAAAAGTGAAAATTACATTTTAAGCGGAATGCGCTTTTTTGCACTCGCAATGATGACGTTGTTTCTTTTTTCGTCTGTTCAATTGAAGGCTGAAAAGAAAAAAGACAAAGACAATTCAAAGAATGACACTTTAAAATCTAGCCAGGTCAGTGGGCTAAAGCTAAGAAGTATTGGGCCGGCATTTACATCGGGCAGAATATCCGACTTTGCAGTTAATCCTGAAAATCCAAGTGAATATTATGTCGCAGCAGCCTCTGGTGGAATCTGGAAAACAAGTAATAACGGCACAACCTTTAAACCTATTTTTGATAGTAAAGGCGCATATTCAATTGGTTGCCTTAAAATGGATCCCAATAACACCTCTGTTATCTGGGCAGGAACAGGTGAAAATAACCACCAACGTGCATTGGGTTATGGTGACGGAGTTTATAAATCGGTTGATGGAGGTAAATCGTGGGAAAATATGGGACTTAAGGAATCAAGGCATATTGGCATGATTGCTATTGATCCTGGGAATTCTGATGTCGTTTACGTAGCTGCCGAAGGTTCTGCGTGGGGGCCCGGGGGCGACAGAGGTCTGTATAAAACTGTTGATGGTGGAAAGACCTGGGAAAAAGTACTTGAGATAAGTGAAAATACAGGATGTAACAGCGTGGTTCTTGATCCGAGAAATCCTAATGTTGTTTATGCTACCTCAGAACAGAGAAGACGACATGTTTACACAAAGATTGGAGGCGGACCGGAATCAGCAGTCTGGAAATCTACTGATGCCGGGAAAAACTGGAGAAAGCTGACATCAGGAATACCGGGAGCTGACAAAGGTGGTATGGGACTGGCAATATCTTCTGTCAATCCGGATGTGCTTTATATTATAATTGAAGCAGCAAACGACAATGGTGGTTTTTTCAGATCAACCGACAGAGGTGAATCATGGAAGAAAATGAGCTCACATTACAGTAGTGGACAGTATTACAGCGAGATTTATTGCGACCCAAATGATGTTGACAAGGTATATTCAATGGAGACTGTTTCAAAATATACAACTGATGCCGGTAAAACATGGAAGTCGATCGGTCTTCGCGATCGTCACGTTGATGATCACGCCTTCTGGATTTGTGCTAATAATCCAAACCACTTTATTATAGGTGGTGATGGCGGTGTTTATGAAACTTTCGATGGTGGAAAAACATATCTTCATAAAAAAAACCTTCCTGTTACCCAATTTTATAGGGTTGGAGTTGATAATACAGAGCCTTTTTACTGGGTTTATGGAGGGACACAGGATAATAGTAGTTTTGGCGGACCTTCAAAGAATATTAACTACGACGGAGTTACAAGTTGCGAATGGGTTACAACAATTGGTGGTGATGGTTTCTGGCAGGCAATAGAGCCCGGAAATCCTGATATTGTTTATTCGGAATCTCAATATGGAAATATTGCAAGATATGATAAGAAAAGTGGAGAAGCAATTAGCATAAAACCCAGGGCACGAAAAGGTGAAGATACATATAAGTGGAACTGGAATACACCGTTTTTTATCAGCTCTTATTCTGACACAAGATTGTACTTAGCTGCAAATAAAGTTTTCAGAAGTGATGACCGTGGTCAGTCATGGGAAGTAATCAGCGATGACATCACTCGTCAACTCGACAGAAACTCATTCAAGGTGATGGGAAAATACTGGAGTATTGATGCTGTTGCAAAAAATGTTTCTACATCGTTGTACGGGATGGCTGTTTCATTAGCTGAATCACCCGTACTGGAAAATCTGCTTTATGTTGGAACCGACGACGGATTGATTCAGGTAACTGATGATGCTGGCGAGAACTGGACAAAAATTAAAAGTTTTCCGGGAGTACCGGAATATACCTATGTAAGCGATATTATGCCTTCAAAATTTGATGAAAATGTGGTATATGCCGCTTTTGATAACAGAAAGCGGGATGATTTTAAACCATATATTCTTAAAAGTACAGACAAAGGCAAAACGTGGACTTCCATATCTTCGAATCTGCCTGAGAACGGTACTGTTCATACATTGGAGCAGGATTATGTTAATAAAGACCTTCTCTTTGCAGGAACTGAATTCGGAGTGTTTTTCAGTATTGACGGAGGAAATATTTGGACACAACTAAAATCAGGTATTCCAACAATTGCCGTCAGGGATATTGTAATTCAGGAAAGAGAAAATGACCTTGTTCTCGCAACGTTCGGCAGAGGTTTTTATATTCTTGAGGATTTCACTCCTTTAAGGATTCTGAATAAAGATCTTCTGGACTCAACAGCTCTTATTTTTCCCATAAAGGATGCTCTTATGTATGTTCAGAAAAGCAGAGGTGGTTACGGAAGCGGGTCAGATGGTTATCTTGCAAAGAATCCGGCTTTTGGTGCAACTTTTACGTATTATATTAAAGAGTCCCCAAAAACTCTAAAACAGGAAAGAAAAAAGAAAGAGGAGGAACAGGCAAAAAACGATGAACCAATATACATCCCCAAAATGGATGAGTTACGAGCAGAAAAGAATGAGGTTAAGCCTCATCTTATTTTCACAATTACCGATGCAGAGGGAAATATTATCAGGAAACTGACCAAAGGAGTTAGTACAGGGATTAATCGTTTGAACTGGAATCTCAAATATCCTTCGACATCACCCATTGACCTTGGGAGCGGAAAATACAACCCTCTTTCAATGGGAGGTAGTGGAATGTATGTATTACCAGGCAAATATTTTGTTTCAATTTCTCAGTATTACAGAGGAGAAGTTACTAAGCTTACAGACCCTGTTGAGTTTAACACAAAAGTACTGAATAATACTACCTTGCCTGCTAAAGACAGGGCCGAGCTGGTAGCATTCCAGAAAAAACTTGCCGAGCTGCTTAGAGCTGTCAGAGGTACTGAAAATTTTGCTGAGAATCTTGTATCACGTATTGAGTCAGCCAAACAGGCAGCTCAACGCACACCAGGGACTCCGCAGGAGTTGATGTCGAAGATTGAAAAGACTCAGGCTGAATTGGATAGTATTATGTGGAAATTCAATGGTCAACAGCCAAAAGCCAGTAGGGAAGAAAACTGGCCTGCACAGCCTTCGATCAATGAAAGGTTAGGCTCTATTGTCTGGGTTCACTGGCGTTCAACATCAGCTGTCACTAAAACACAGAAAGATGTTTATAATATTCTAAAGGATGAATTTCCTCCAATTCTTGAACAGTTGAAGAACATTTACAGCAATGAGCTTCCGCAGATAGAAAGCGGACTTGAAGAAGCCGGTGCTCCATGGACACCCGGAAGAATCCCTGTTTGGAATGAGAAAGATTGATGATTGATATTTAATTTGAAAATTAATAAGTTCAAGAGATGTAAAGGCACACAGTTGTGTGTCTTTACATCATATATTTGCACCATTGTTTAATTAAAAGATTTCATAAAATGAAAAATTCTTTATTGGCTCTTATAATTATGGTATTCGCCACACCAGTGTTTGCACAAACAGGAACTGTAACAATTACTATCACCGGTATAGAAAACACCGACGGAAATATCGAAATCGGTATTTATGATAGTGAAAACACTTTCCCTGATTTTGGAAAAGAATTTCGAGGTGCAAAAGTAAAACCAACAAAAGCAGAAAGTATAAACTATACTTTCGAGAACCTGCCAGCAGGAACCTATGCCATTGCAGTATGGCACGATGAAAATGATAATCAAAAAATAGATAAAAACCTGTTTGGTGCACCAAAAGAGAAGTACGGGTTTTCGAATAATAAGTATGGCACCTTTGGGCCACCTGATTTTACAGATGTTTCGTTTACAGTTGAGAAAGGGAAAAACATAACATTAACAATTAATCTGGAATAGCTGCAACAATGAAAAGCAATTTTGTTCAGCATTTTCAATATATCTTTGCAAATTAACAAAATAAAATGAAAAAGCTACTGATTGTATTACTGCTTTTTGCCGGCTGCACTACAAACAACAAACAAAAGGAGCCCTTTATTACCGGCAACTGGGCTTTTCTCGACAAGGCTGGAAACTATAACGAAGCCTTTTTCGACACAACTGAATATGTGACCTATAACAGAAGCGGTGGTTTGATGCCTTCTTTTAAGTATGCTGTAAAAAACGATTCGCTTTACTCTACTTTTGGAAAAACAAAGGATTTAAAACCTGTTGCAAAGCTGATATGGATTAACGATGATAAGTTTGTGATTTATAACGAGTCAACACGAGACACACTTGAGCGGATTCAAACTAATGATATGACTCTTCAGAATACTGATGCAAAAGCAGATTCGACAAAATTCCGTGATGATTTTGAGAGAAGATATGAGGATTTCCTGATAGGGAAAGGTATTTTGTCGAGGGAGGAGATTGAAGAGTTTAAGAAAAACAAGAAAGTGCCGAATAACTAATCAGGAAAGGTCAATATCAAACACTTTTCCATCATCGGCCAGAAAAGTATTTTTAAAGACTGTTCTGGCTTCGTTAACCAGCTCCATTGGATTATCATAACGATTTGAGAAATGGCCGATTATCAGCTTATTGACATTAGCCATTTTTGCAATAGTCGCAGCTTCAATGGTAGTTGCGTGTAATTTTGCGGCTGCCACGTCAGCCATATCCTGCATAAAGGTTGTTTCGTAATAAAGCAGATCAGCATCTTTGATTATCGGTATTACGGGCTCATGATAGGCAGTATCGGAGCAGTAAGCATACGAACGGATTGGATATGGGTCATCAGATATCTCATCATTTTTGTAAACCCTGCCATCATTGTCAATAAAATCGGCACCATTTTTAATTCTGACATAGTCATTAACAGGAATATCCAGCGACTTTGCCATTTCCTTAATAATCCTCCTTTTCCCCTCTTTTTCCTTAAACAGAAAACCGCAGGTCGGGATACTATGATTCAACGGTATAGTACTGATTATCAGCTTCTCATCTTCATAAATTACAGCATTGGATTCTTGGGCAACAGGATGAAAGACCATTGGATAGGCCAATGTCGTTTCAGATGCTTCGAGCTGGATATCAAGTATCTCTTTAAGGCGTGCCGGGCCATAAACATGAAGCTCCTTTTTTCTGCCAAGCAAGTGCATTGACGAGATCAGGCCCACAAGTCCAAAAAAATGATCTCCATGCAGATGGCTAATGAAAATATGATTTATTCTTTGAAGTTTTATTCTGTATTTCCTGAGTTGTATCTGGGTTCCTTCTGCACAGTCAACAAGAAAAAAGCGTTCATTATGATTTACAAGCTGTGCCGTAGGATTCCTTTTTATGGTTGGTATTGCCGAGTTACTTCCGAGTATTGTTACTTTAAATGTCATCCGGGTTTTTTTTGCAAAGATAAATAAAAAACCCTGCCTAAAAATATCCAGGCAGGGTTTTCAAATTATTCAGAAGGGAACTACTTGTCGCCTTCCTCTTCCTTAGGTGGCTCAGCCTCTTTATCTTTGGCCTT
>JAUVIX010000174.1 GCA_030592565.1 Chlorobiota bacterium | reverse complement strand
TTCTTCCAGTAGGAATTAGCTTTTACACATTTCAGACATTGAGTTATACTATTGACGTATATATGAATAATGATAATCCAATCATCTCCACTGTTTCCTCAATTGGAACAAAAACAAGATAGTAAATATCAGAAAAACCATAAGACTCTACATAGTTCCCTTCAAAAAGCTCCATAAGTATTGCTCCGGAGACAAAAATAGCTCCGGAAAGTATAAATAAAACCAAGATTTTCCTGTTTAATGATAAAAGGAATTTGCTATAAATTAATAGAATTATAATAAGACCAATGGCATATGGTATAATCCAGGCAAAATATAATAAGCCGGAAGTATTCAGCGTTTCTCTAAAATATTCTGCCATCGGTTCATGAATACTTGCGAACTCATCGAAAGTTAAAAAAGAAAATAGCAAAACAAATCCCCACCAGTAATATGATTTTTTACCTTCAGCTTTAATACTAATAACCAGAAAGAGTAGAACAATAGAGCTCCATTCAAAAACAGTAAAAAGAGAAGGTAAACTTCTTTCATCGTCAAGATTAAAAAATCTTAATCCCGGAATTTGATAATCCTGAACATAATATAAGTATTGAGTAAATATATGAAGCACAAAGAAAACAATATTTACAAGGATGAAAAAGGTCAGTACTTTGCTCGCATTTATTTTTATATTCATGGTAAGTTATAATTATAGTTTAAAATTGATTTCTGTCAATAATTATTCTAATAGTACGTAAATATTGCGGTTGAGTTGCAAAAAAACAATAATCAGAAAAAAGCCCGACAAGTTACTCCGTCGGGCTTTTATAGTGCTTTAAAGACGAAATTTATTCTTTACCAATAGTCTTGGCAATGACCAGACGTTGAACCTGATTTGTGCCCTCATAGATTTGGCACAATTTAGCATCACGCATCATCTTCTCAACCATAAAGTCACGAGAATATCCATCGCCACCCATTGCCTGTACAGCATCTGTTGTTACTTCCATTGCAATATCGGAAGCATAAAGTTTCGACATAGCCGAAAGTTTACCCAGATTCCTTTTTTTGTTATCATAAGCCCAGGCAGCATACCATGTTAACAGGCGTGCCGTCTCTACTTTTGTTGCCATATCAGCCAGCATAAAACCGATTGCCTGATTAGCAAAGATAGGTTTCCCAAATTGAATTCGGTTTTTTGTCCAGTCCAAAGCAGTTTCGTATGCAGCTCTCGCATTACCAACACTAAGTGCCGCAACACCGGTACGGGTTCTGTCGAATGTTTTCATTGCTATGATAAAACCGTAACCTTCATCACCAATCCTGTTTTTCACAGGAACTTCAACATCGTGAAAAAGGATTTCATTTTGAACTGAAGCTCTTTGACCCATCTTATGAATGTGAGGTTTGATTTCAACCCCGGGAGCATCCGTAGGAACAACGATTGCAGTCAAACTACGTGAACCTCTATCAGGATCAGTAAGTGCAAAGACTGTCATAAATGTGGAGACCTCCCCATTTGTTATAAACCTTTTGTGTCCGTTAATAACATATTTGTCACCGTGCTGGATTGCTGTAGTTTTAATTCCCTGAACATCCGATCCTGCATTAGGCTCAGTCAGGCAATATGCTGCAACAGCTTTCTCTTCAACTATCTGTCCGTAAAATCTTTTTTGTTGCTCATCGTTAGCAGCAATAAGCAAGGGTGTTAATGCAAGTGTATTTGCATCAATGCTAATACCAATTCCAACACATCCTGCCCCAAGTTCTTCAGATGCCAGTGCACTATCAACCAGGTTAAAATCGTTACCGCCAAACTGTTTTGGGATAGGACCGTTCATAATTCCTTCTTCATAAGCCTTTTTAACTATTTCCCATGGAAATTCAGTTGATTCATCATATTTTAATCTTGCAGGAACAATGTACTTATTGGCAAAATCTCTGTATTTTTCCTGTATTGCCAACTGTTCATTTGATAATTCAAAATTGACCATTTTTTTCTATTTATATTTTATTTATAATTATGTTATTTTCTCTAAATATCATCTTCACTAACTCCATCAAGGCTTTTATTATATTGCCTCATTGCTCTCATACTCATCCCCATACTGGAGAAGCCTCCATCGTGATAGATGTTCTGCATTGTTACTTTTTTCGACAGGTCCGAAAACATCACTATTGTAAAATTAGCACACTCATCAGCAGTTGCATTTCCAAGAGGAGACATCCGCTCCGTAAAATCGAGCAACCCCTCAACCCCTTTCACACCACTTCCGGCAGTTGTCCTGGTAGGAGACTGTGATATAGTGTTAACTCTAATTTTCTTTTCTCTTCCATAAATATACCCAAAGCTTCTGGCAACAGATTCGAGAAGAGCTTTTGCATCAGCCATATCATTATATCCGTAAAGAACCCGCTGTGCTGCAATGTACGACAAAGCCACAACACTTCCCCAGTCGTTTATAGCATCAATTTTATAACAGGTTTGCAAAAGTTTATGAAAAGAGATTGACGATATGTCGAGTGTCTTCATAAAATAGTCATACCTCAGATCGTTATAAACCCTCTTTTTCCTGACATTCATAGACATACCAATCGAATGGAGTATAAAATCAAGTTTACCTCCCAGTATCTCCATTGATTTTTGAATCAGATTCTCAATATCATCAATACTTGTTGCATCAGCCGGAATTACCTCTGCATTACATTTTTCAGCCAACTCGTTTATTTCACCAAACCTCATTGCTGTCGGAGTGTTAGTTAAAGTAAAGAGAGCACCCTCTTCGTGAGCTTTTTCTGCAACTTTCCATGCAATTGACTTGTGATCAAGCGCTCCGAATATAATCCCTTTTTTTCCTTTTAATAGATTGTAAGCCATAATTGTCAATTTTTAAGTAATTGCTTTGCGGTCTCAACAGATGCAGTAGTAATATCCTGGCCACTCAGCATTTTTGCAACTACTATAATTCTGTCATTAGCATTTAATTGTGAAATAATTGTTTTTGTCCTCTCTCCCTCAATCACCTTATACACAATATAGTGGGCCGTTCCCTTTCCGGCAATCTGTGGTAAATGGGTTATTGCGATTACCTGCATAGCTTTTGAAAGCTTTAAGAGAATATTCCCCATTTTATCAGCAATATTTCCGGAAACACCAATATCAATTTCATCAAAAATAACAGTTGGTAAAAGGTTTTTTTGAGAGATAAGTGATTTAACAGCAAGCATAAGTCTTGACAATTCGCCCCCCGATGCTATCTTTGATAAGTCCTGCAACTCTCCTCCCCTGTTTGCATTATACAAAAATTTGATAGAATCAACGCCGTCAACACTCAAATTGTTCAATTTCTCCCATCCTATTCTGAAATTTGCTTCAGGCATTCCAAGTTTGTCAAGTGTTTTTGTTATCTCACTTTCAAATTCAGAAAATATTTTTTTTCGTTCTGATGATATTCCTTCAGCTTGAGCAAGTGTATCGCTAAATTTCTTTTCAAGTTTAAGATTTAGTTTTTCTATTCTTTCCTCTAATGAGGTAATTCCCAACAATTTATTAGATAACTCGTCACGGATATTTATCAGCTCTTCAGCTGTTTTTACTCTATGCTTTTGCTCTAACTGATAAAGTTGATTTAGTCTGTTTGAAACCTCTTCTGCCTTACCCGGATCGTAATTAATCTCCTGTTCAAGGTTACCAATTTCATTTACAACGTCTTTCAGTTCGATATAAACACTCTCCAGCCTTTTACTGATCTCTACGAGCTTATTACTATAGCTTTCTATTTTTATCAAATTTCCGGTTACTGATGAGAGGCTTGCCAGAGTTCCGTTTTCTTCATTTTCAAGTGTTGTCAAAGCCGAATAGAGGTTGCTTTTTATATCTTCTGCATGTTCTAGTATTTCAAGTTTCTGCTCTAATTTTATCTGCTCACCCTCCGAAAGACCCGCGCCATCAAGTTCATTAAACAAAAAGCTAAAATAGTCTTGCTCGGTTTTTGAGCGCTTTTCTTCATTAATAAGTTCCTCCAGTTTCGATTTCAGCTTTTGATATAAAATAAAATCTTTCCTGTATTCTTCAACAGCTAGAGTGATATCTGCAAAACTGTCAATAGCTGCCAGCCTGAAATTAGTGTCATTAAGTGTTAAAGTCTGATGCTGCGAATGTATGTCGATCAATTTATCTCCCAGCTCTTTCAGAATATTAAGATTAACAGGAGTGTCATTAATGAATGCTCTCGATTTTCCATATGGAGTAATCTCTCTTCTCAAAAATGTTCTATCATCATAATCCAGGTCATGCTTGGCAAAAAAATCCTTTAAAATATAATTTTTGATCTCAAACGTTCCCTCTACAATACATTTTTTTGACTTATCAAGCAACACCTTAGTATCTGCTCTTTTTCCAAGAATAAGATTGATAGCTCCCAAAAGAATTGACTTTCCAGCTCCGGTCTCACCTGTAATTACAGACAAGCCTTTGCCAAAGTCAATTTCCAGACTTTGAATCAATACATAATTATTTATTGAGATATGAGTAACCATAATTCAGGAAAAAGTAAAACAAGATGCAAATTTAATAAAGTAATTCGAATATGCCTTACTTATTTATTTTTGAGTATTCGGATGCATTAGCAGGATCTATCTCTTTCATGACATTTATAACGTTTGATTTTTCATCAGGTTTTCCTTCTTTAAAAATATTGATAATTTCATCCCGCTTAGCATCAATAATCAGTCTTAAACCAAATAAACCAGGCTTCTCATCGTAAACATTTTTAAGCGAGTTAATGCTTTGAGATAATGTGATCCTGGCTTTATCAGCATTGTCGTACATATTATCCATACCCATTCTGTGGTACTGATAAAGAAAAGTGTGCAAATCCTTGTATCTGCTATTTGTATAGTTTTCGGTAAACCAATATCTGTTTTTGTCACTTTCAAAAGCCTGCCATCCAGGATAACCTGAACTTTGAGCTGCATTTATAACCACCTCCGCCTTAGAATAAAACGGGGCTCCTCCATCAGGCGAAAAAGTATCGAATTCCATCCCTAATATCATATATAGATAATATGCAAAAACAGATGTAATGTTCGATGTAAAAGTATTTTCCTGAAAATCCAATGGGTCGAATTCTACATATTGAAAATCAAAATCGTCATCCATATAATTTAGAAGTGGTGCGGTATATGCAGAGTTGAATACAGGCCGTCCAACAACTACGTTTAATGTTGCTTTAAAAACATCATTCTGTCTTTCCTGTATTGTAATAACAAAATTTGCTTCAATTCTTTCATTTTGCTTAAAATCAACACCTGTCCAGGTTCTATTATTTAAAAATTCAAACAGCGCATTTTGTAATGTTTGGTAAATCTGCTTATCTGTTCCCTGAATCTGTCTTGAATCAATCTGTATCTGACAATTGAATTCCTGACCAATAGAAGATAATGATATTGATAACAATCCGATGATAAGGAAACTACGCATAAAGCTATTATTTAATTAAGTACAGTTATTTAGTTGTGTTTGTGCTGATTAAATAAATACGATCTAAAATATCCTTTGCAACCTCATTTTTAGATTTCAAATCAAACTCCTGAATATCCTCCCCCTTTCCAATCAATTTGATCATATTAGTATCATATCCAAATCCAGCCCCTTTATCTTTCAATGAATTAAGAACGATCAAATCAAGCTTTTTCTTGTTCAGCTTGGCCAGAGCATTATTAGTTTCGTTTTCAGTTTCAAGGGCAAACCCCACAAGTATCTGGTTATTACGCTTTCTCTTTCCAAGTTCTGCCAGAATATCTACTGTAGGTTTAAGATCAATGGTCAGAGTTTCGCCTTTCTTTTTAATCTTTTCATCAGCAACAGCTTTTGGTGTATAATCAGCAACAGCAGCGGTCATCACTGTTATGTCAGCAGATTCAAAGCGCAAAAGACAAGCTTTATGCATTTCTTTTGCAGATGTCGCGTTACTAATATGTATGTTATGATGTTCCAAAGAAATATTTACAGGACCGGAAACAAGTTCAACAATTGCTCCTCTGTCAGCAAATTCTTTGGCAATAGCATATCCCATTTTCCCGGAAGAATGATTTCCAATAAACCTAACAGGATCAATAGCCTCATAAGTCGGTCCGGCTGAAATAAGAACCTTTTTGCCTTTAAAGTCCTGCTTTGTTTCAAAAAATGAGTTCAGAATATCCAATATTTTTTCAGGCTCCTCCATCCTGCCTACTCCACAAAGCCCGCTTGCAAGCTCCCCTGATGCAGGTTGTATAATTTGATTTCCAAATGATTTCAGAATTTCAATATTTCTGCTGGTAGAAGAATGCTTGAACATATCAAGATCCATTGCCGGAGCAATAAATACCGGGCATTTGGCAGCAAGATAGGTAGCAACAAGCAAATTGTCAGCCAGGCCATTTGCCATCTTTCCTAATGTATTTGCAGTTACAGGTGCAATTAAATACAGATCAGCCCAATTCCCAAGTTCCACATGACTAGACCATTCGCCGGTTTTTTCTTCAAAAAAATCTGTAATTACAGGATTACCTGTCAAGGTTGAAAGAGTTAAAGGGGTAACAAAATCGCGTGCAGCTTGCGAAAGAAGAATTCTGACTTCGACTTCTTCTTTAACCAGTAATCTTACAAGAAAAGGTATCTTATAAGCAGCAATACTGCCTGTTATTCCAATTAATATTTTTTTTCCTTTCAACATTCAGTTTAAAAGTCCTTATCCTGCTTTTTCCTTGGATTCCGGAAATAAATTTTATTATCAAGAAATTCTTGTATTGATATAAGAGTAGGCTTTGGCAACCTTTCGTAGAATCTTGCAATTTCTATCTGTTCTCGATTCTCAAAAATCTCCTCAAGATTATCTGTTGATGTGGCAAACTCCTGAATTTTCTGATTAAGTTCTTCTTTCATTTCCAAAGAAATCTGATTTGCGCGTTTTGATAAAATAGCGACAGACTCATAAATATTTCCTGTCGGTGCATCAAAATTGCTCATCCTTCTGGTAACTGCTTCTGAGTCAGTTTTAACTTTTTTGTAATCCATAGTATTTATATAATTGTTTTATTTTCAAAAATTATCTGTTCATTTCTTTTTGTGCCTGCTTAACCATAAATTCCAAATCTTTATTGTATTTGCTATCAGGATACAATGAGGAAAATTCATTATAATTATCCACTGCTTCAAGATAACGTTCTTTTCTTTTCGATCTAACGCTTTTTGAAGCATAGAAATAATAAGCTTCAATTGTTCGGAACAATGCCTCTTCCTTGAACTGTGTATCGGGATATTCTTTTAAAAGATTTTCGAATGAAGTAACCGCAGCCTTGTATCTTTTCATTTTAAGATAAAGCTTTGCTATTTCCAATGATTTCTTCTGAAGTTTGGTTCTGAGCTCATCAATAAGTTCATTACTTTTTTCAACCTTATTGCTATACGGATATGTGTTTATATATATTTGAAGTTCTTTGATAGCTTCTTTTGTATTTGTTTGATCAAGACTATACTTTGGCGAATCAAGATATTTGCAATAGGCCGACATATATGCACACTCTTCAACATATTTACTGGTTGGGAAGGTTTTTGCGAATCTGTTGAAATAATAGCTTGCCATAATAAAGTCCTTCTGGTAATAGTAGG
>JAUVIX010000089.1 GCA_030592565.1 Chlorobiota bacterium | reverse complement strand
GTTAAAAAGTAAAAATAATGCTGATTAAACATAGTATTTTTATTGTATTATTTTCTATTATGTCTGCTAGTCAAGTTGCTCAGACTCCGGTGCGTTCCGATGCTTTCCGTTTCAGGGTTGTTTTTTACAATGTTGAAAATCTATTTGATATCTATAACGATTCCCTGATATTTGATGATGAATTTACTCCTGAAGCAATAAGGCATTGGGATAACAGAAAATTTTATAAAAAGCTTAATAATATTCACCGTGTTCTCATAAATATTGGTGAGTGGGAGCCACCTGCTATTGTCGGATTATGCGAAATTGAAAACAGATTCGCTTTGAATAAACTGATATATGACACTCCATTAAATAAATTTGATTACAAGATTATCCACGAAGAGTCACCTGATAAACGAGGAATAGATGTGGCAATGCTTTATCGTCCTGATTTGTTTACTCCCTTGTTTTATAAAGTGATTGGAATCCAATTTCCTTTTGATACTGCTTCACGAACACGTGATATTCTTTATGTGAAAGGGCTGGTTTATAATACTGATACAATACATTTCTTTGTCAATCACTGGCCTTCAAAGTATGGTGGTTTAATGGCAACCAAACCCAAACGGGCTTTTGTAGCTTCCGTATTGAAATCACAGGTAGATTCATTATTTAATATGTCTGATTCGATAAAAATATTCATTATGGGAGATTTTAATGATGAACCTTCTGATGAAAGCGTTGCAAAACAATTGAGTGCAAAACCTGATACAAGAGGATTTATGCCAAATGAACTTGTTAACCTCATGGCAGGGATTTACAAAAGACAGAAGATTGGAACTCTCAAATATCAGGGACAGTGGAATGTTCTGGATCAATTTATTGTTTCAGCGTCATTAGTGAATAATAGTAGTGGCATAGCTATAGCAGCCGAAGGACCTCAAATTTTTCATCCTCAATATTTACTTGAGGAGGACGATAAATATACAGGTAAAAAGCCTTTCAGAACATATACGGGAATGAAATACAATGGAGGTTTCAGCGATCATTTTCCGGTTTACGTTGATTTGGAGATTATAAAAAACCCGGACTACAAGTAATAGTAGAACTGGTATTTGTAAGCTGTTTTACTTCTGAAATATACTGAGATTCAGTTAGATATTTCAGTATTTTACTTTTTTCCAGGAAAAATAATTATTTTTCGTATATTTGCAACTTATTTTTCTTAAAACTCAGGTTAAATGTTGTATGTAGTAATTTTTCTGCTGATTAATTATATTGCTGTTATTATTTATAAAGTCAGCAAAACCAACAGGATACGACGTAAGCTTAAAGTTGGAGATATTTGCAAGATATATATTGGCGAAAGTAAATTCTGGGGATCTGTTCAACGTATTTATAATTCAACTGTTGATGTCTGGGTTTTGAATCAGACGATTTCGGTTAGCAGAAATGAGGTGTATTCATAGAAGTGCATTTCATCATTAGGTCATTTTTAATCTATAACATTCAAATTTTAATTCTATTATATTCTTTTTAATAAAGGCTTTTCCTGACTTAGTTCATAGCAGGATCCGAAGGGAAATTTGTCCAGTATGAGTAACCTTCTCCAAGTTGTTCTAATGTATCATCCCAAAGGTTTTCAGTGTCAGCCTGCATTATATCTTGTGGTTTGATTTTTGAAACCAACCAGGAATTTCTCTCAAGCTCTTCTTCGAGCTGATTGGCAACCCATCCCGAATATCCAACAAAAAATTTTATCTCATCCTGGGTAATTCGGTTTATCATTATCAGCTCCTTAACAATTTCAATATCACCACCCCAGTACAACCCATCCAGTATCTCCAGACTATCATCAATAATGTCGGCGCGGGTATGAATAAAAAACAGGCTGTCGGTTTTTACCGGACCACCGATATAAACCGGAGCATCAAAATCGGGAAAGCCTTTTAAAATATCACCAAGCTTCCATTCAACAGGTTTATTGACAATCAATCCGAACGATCCCTCTTCATTGTGTTCGGCAAGTAATACGACTGATCGTTTGAAGTAGTAGTCCAGCAAAAAAGGTTCAGAAATCAAAATCTTTCCTTTTGCCGGGCTGATGTTATTCGTTTTTATCTTTAATATGTCGTTTATATCTGTCATTTTTGATGTTTTTTTTCTTTGTTGTCACAAAATTGTACTTTTGACATCATTTTTTACAGGTTTCAAATATACAAAAATAATACCTATTAATTAAATTGAAAAGAGAAATTAACAAAATATTTAAACAACTCCGCAGCGAATATAGTTCATTTATATATAATGATATTTCTGTCTGTATTGAAGATGAGGCTGTTAAGGTTGAATATGATTTTTGGATTGATGATAAGTTCAACTTCAGACCAACCCTTACTATTCCTTTCAATGGCTTTATTGTTAATAATTTGACAAATACTGATTTTGAGATACTTGCATTTCATTTGGGGATGATAGAGTTGATTAGTTATTGGAAGTCGGTCTGTCCCTCAAAAATAATTATCAGGCCTTTTAAGCTCAATCAGGAGCAGATTGATTGGTGGAAGAAACTATATTTTAACGGACTGGGTGAATTCTTTTATACTAACGCGATAAAAATATCACTTGATGGTTTTGTAGAAATAGTATCAGATAGTGATAACGATCTTCACCATCTCTCAGTATCCTTTAATGAGAAAGTGATTATTCCGGTTGGAGGAGGAAAGGATTCGGTTGTCACACTTGAGCTGTTAAAAGAAAAATTTGAGGTGATTCCTCTTATTCTTAATCCACGTAAGGCAACAACTGACACTATTGAAGTTGCGGGATTTGGAAAGGATAACTTTTTCAGGATTCAGCGTACCATAGATCCGCTTCTACTGAAGTTGAATGATAGAGGTTTCCTGAACGGGCACACACCTTTTTCGGCAATGTTGGCATTCGTAACCCTGTTTGCATCTGCAATGACTGGTGCACGACATATTGCCCTATCCAACGAATCGAGTGCCAATGAACCCACTGAAAGCGAATCTGGAGTTAATCATCAGTATTCCAAAAGCTTTGAGTTTGAAAAAGATTTTAGGGAGTATGTTAATAAATATATTTCTAAGGAGATGAATTATTTCAGCTTCTTGCGGCCTTTATCTGAATTGCAGATAGCACAACTGTTTTCGGGATTCAGTAATTACCATCATGTTTTCAGAAGCTGTAATGTTGGTAGTAAAACAGATTCGTGGTGTGGTAAATGTTCAAAATGCCTTTTTACTGCAATTATTCTTTCACCTTTTCTAAAAAAACAGAAGATAATTAATATTTTTAAAAAGGATATCCTTGATGATGAAACACTGGAGTCGGTTTTAAATGAGTTGACAGGAACAACTCCTGTAAAGCCCTTTGAGTGCGTGGGAACAGTTGATGAAGTGAATGCTGCAATAATCAGAACTATCAATAATAACAGGGAAAGTCTTCCAACTTTGCTCAAAAAGTATGAACAAAATTCTATGCTTGACCAATACAGAAATGTTGATTTTGAAAAGCTTATGAATAGTTTTAATGACGAGAATTTTTTGAAGAAGGAATTTGTAGAGATATTGATAAATCGGAATTTTATGATGGCTGAAAAGATAATAAAGAAATAAAAGTAAACGAAAAAGCAGTGTTTGAATCAATAGATAAAAAAATAAAAGGGAAGAAAGTTTTAATTCTTGGTTTCGGGAAGGAGGGACGGTCATCATTCAGGTTTTTGTCGAATTATTTTCCTGATATAGAAGTTGGTATTTCTGATAAGAATCCGGAGTTGTTATCGGAAGTAAGTAAGGAGATGAGGATGTCCGGAAAATTTCATACAGGAGCCACATACCTTAATAATATCAGTGATTATGATCTTATTATCAAGTCTCCTGGTATTCCCGCATCATTGCTCAACGGAAAAGTTCCTGCAGAAAGAGTAACCTCTCAAACCGATCTTTTTCTTAACCAATTCAGAAATAAAGTTATCGGAATTACAGGAACAAAAGGAAAAAGTACAACCTCAAGCCTGATCTATCATATTCTTTCGAATAAGTTTGAGAATGTTCATCTTGTTGGTAATATCGGCATTCCTCCATTTGATCTGATTAGAGAGATTAAAGAGGATTCAATAATTGTGTTTGAGATGTCATCGCATCAACTTGAAAATGTAAATGTTTCTCCACACATTTCAGTTCTGCTGAATCTCTTTGAGGAACATCTTGATCATTATAACGGACTGACTGAGTATCACTCAGCAAAATTCAACATAATGCGATTTCAAAAAGCGGGAGATGTTTTTATATATAATGCAGATGATCCTGTTATCCAAAAGGCACTCAAAAGAATACAGACAAAGGGAATTCTTTTTCCTTATTCAGTATCTAATAATTTTGATGAAGGTCTTTATTACAAGTCAGGAAAGATATTTATTGTACAGGATAATAAAACATCCGAATTTGATTTTAGCAACAGACAAAATCTGCCCGGTAGTCATAATTTGTTAAACATTATGGCTTCTGTTGCTGTTGCAAAAATCATGAGACTTGATGATCCAGTAATACAAGAGGTTGTTCCGAGTTTTAAAGGATTGCCACATCGACTTGAATTTATTGGTGAATATCAAGGTATTCGCTTTTTTAACGATTCCATTGCTACTATTCCTGAAGCTGTAATTGAGGCGATTAAAACACTGAAAAGTGTTGATACACTTATCCTTGGAGGGAAAGATCGTGGGATTGATTATAGTAATCTCATTGAATTTGTAATTGATTCTGACTTGAAGAATATTATTTTTATTGGTGATGCGGGAAACAGAATTTATGACGGAATAAATGCGAAAGGCGGAGCAAATGATACAAAATTATTTTTTATAGATGAGTTTGATGAGATATCAGAAATTATAAGACAAAATACACAAAATGGTTCAATCTGCCTGCTATCACCTGCTGCTCCAAGTTATGACAAATTCAGAAACTTTGAAGAGAGGGGAGCTGCATTCAAAAAAATAGCAGAAAACCTGTGATTCCCTGCTATCTATTTTGTTTTTGATTCCTGCAAGACTATTCTTTAGCTTCAGTTTTTTTATCTTCAGTATCTTCCTTTACTTTTGTCTCTTTCTTGATAGTCGTCTTTTTAGCGGGCACCTTTTTAGCCGGTGTTTTAGTTGCAGTTGTTTTTTTAGCCGGTGTTTTAGCTGTAGTTGTCTTTTTAGCTGTTGCCTTTTTTGGGGCAGCCTTAGTAGTTGTGGTTTTTTTCTTTTCAGCCTTTACCACTTCATCCTTCTCTGCTTTAGGTTTTACATCAGGTGTGTATTTTCTTGCTTTTTTCTTTTTTTTCCTAGAAACACCGAAGGAGCCTATAATTATTTTACCTCGTTTACTTTTTTTGTCACCTTTTCCCATAAGCTTAAATTATAAAATTAATATTCAAATTTTTGGGTAAAATTAAAGAAATAATGTTGAATACAAGCTATTAAGCTGAAAAAAAATAAGAAAAATGTCAAAATTTGATATAATTATGAGATTGGGAATCTACTTTCTTATCTCTCTGCTAAAAAATTCCTTTTCAAATATTTCATTTCTCTTAATAACAGACCTTACCCAATTTAGTTTAATATCCAAAATTTCATCATCAGACAGTTTCCAGTTAATACTTGATTTTCGTAGCTTTTCTGTTAGATGATGAAAAATGATGGCTGCCGATACTGATATATTAAAACTCTCTGTAAATCCATACATTGGAATTTTCACATAATCATCTGCATTTTCAAGGGCAATGTCTGAGAGACCTTCCAGCTCGTTACCAAAAACAAGAGCTGTTTTTGAATTAATTTCAAAATCATCAAGAGAATGATCATTTTTGTGTGGAGTGGTGGCAACAATACGATAGCCTTGCTTTTTGAGAGTCTCAAACGCTTCCAATGTGTTGTTTGTCGATCTGTTATACTTTATCAAAGTTAACCATTTTGAGGAGCCGAGAGCAACATCAGGATTAACTTCGTATGTATTTCTATTTTCAATAATGTGAACATCCTGAATACCAAAACAGTCACTGGAACGAAGTACAGCACTAGCATTATGCGGCTGGTAAATATCTTCCAGCACAACAGTTATATGCCTTGTACGGTATTCTATTATTTTGTCAAACAGTTGCTTTTTGTTTTCAGAAATATAGGTGCTTAAAAATTCAAGCAGCTTCTTTTTGGTATCATAATTTAGATTAAAATCAGTCATTTTTATGTCGAAAGCTTATTTGAGTACTAATTCTGTGCAATAGTAATATTTGTTTCTAAATTCGCTATTCAACTATTTATGCCTGAATCAACTTTTAGAAACTTACCTTTAATATCGTCATTAATCATTTTTCCTTTCTCAATTATAACCTTACCGTCTTTGATAACATATTCAGGTGAGCCTTTAATTTCAATGCCTTCATAAATATTGATGTCACTGTTTTGATGATGTGTTTTTGCAGAGATGATTTTTCCCCTATCAGGGTTCCAGATTACGATGTCCGCATCACTTCCTACAGCTATTTCACCTTTTTTAGGGTATAGTCCGAAAATTTTAGCAGGATTTGTCGAAGTAATTTCTACTAAACGATTCAGACTGATTCTGTTTGTCAAAACACCAAATGTATAAAGCAACTCCAGCCTGTGTTCCACGCCTCCTGCTCCATTTGGAATTTTGCGGAAGTCATCTTTCCCCAATTTTTTTTGTTCCATTGTAAAAGGGCAATGATCAGTTCCAACACTTTGAATTGTATTATCTGCAATTGCTTTCCATAAGGCCTGATTATCTTCCGGCTTTCGTAACGGAGGACTCATTATGTATGGCGCTACCTCACGGAAATTACCCAAATATTTTGATTTATCAAGAAGGAGATACTGTGGACAGGTTTCAGCAAATACCTTCTGTCCCATTGATTGGGCCTGGCGGATATAACTCAGGGAATCGGCTGCTGAAACGTGAACTATATATAAAGTGCAGCCCGTATCACCTGCTAACTTTAAAGCAGTCTTAACAGCTTCACTTTCAAGGTAGGCAGGCCGCGAAAAGGCATGATATTTTGAATTTAAGCGACCTTCGGAAGCAAAAATGGAATGCAATACATCAATGGCATCACCCATTTCGCAATGAACTGCCAATGTTCCACCTGACTTTGCAATCACTTCCATTACTTTTCTAATCTCCTCATCTTCAAGTCCAATAGAGCTCTTATAAGCCATATATATTTTGAATGAAGGAATACCTTCTTTTATTATACACCAGTTTAGCTCCTCTGAAGTATTTTCTGTCCATTCCACCGGACTTACATGGAATGTGTAATCAGTCAGGCAATTTTCTGCTTCAACCTTTCTGTTATTAACTGCCTCAATTATAGATTGTCCCCTTTCAGGTGTAACGAAATCAATAAGAGTTGTTGTTCCTCCAAAAAGGGCAGCTTTGCTGCCGGAAATAAAATCATCAGAAGAGTAACCGGCAGAAGTTTTAAGGTGCATATGTACGTGAGGGTCAACTCCTCCCGGAAAGATATACTTTCCTGATGCATCAATGGTTTTAATATTGCCAGAGAAAGATTCTGAATCCCGGGTTATTTTTTCGATTTTGCCATTATTTACAATTATATCACCTTTGAGAGTTTTTGTAGCAGTGACTATAGTTCCGTTTTTGATAAGTAATGAGGCCATTAGGTTTTTTTTATGCAAAGATAAAAGGAAAAAGAGAAATTGAGGGTAAAAAGTTAAAATACCAAATTTGACTGTTCGGTTTTTTAATAAAAGATATGTGAGCATGATAATCCTGAACATTAATAACTTTCGGATTAACAGCCTGTCAGGCCAGAAAGAGCTGTGGCCTGAAAAAAAATTATAACTACTTCAGCTTTTTCCATAACCTTACAGCCATTTCCTTTGAAAACTCTAAAATTTCATTTTCATTTACAGTAATAATTTTTTTGTCTTTTACAATTACTTTTCCGTTGGAAATAACGTGTTGAATATCGCTTGAATAGAATCCGTAAATGAAATGCCCCGGAAAATTATTTACGGTCACCGGAGTAGGAGGTTTATAATCAAAAATGACAAGGTTATTGTTACTATCACCATCAAATTCGTTTGATTTCAGATATCTTTGCACATTCCTCAATCTGTTCCAGGCCGAAACCGGTGTAATAGAATCAAAATGCTGTCCTGTGAAGTATGCCGACTGAATACTTCTTATCATATCGCTGTGCATGCCATCGGTGCCAGTAAAGATATTGTTTCCAAGCCCTATAGAATTAAAAAAGCCTACATTATTATTAAGATTGCTTTCTGTATTTTGCACAACCCAGGCCGGAGAATTTTCGACTATCTGTTTCTCTTTTTGGTCAAGATGCAAGCAATGTCCAAGAATTGTTTTATTAAACTCAAGAACACCGGCTTCTTTGAATCTTTCAACAACTCTCTGACCATACTTCTTTATAGAATCTGACTGGTCAGTTGTATCTTCAGCAACATGAACATGAATTCCAGAATTGTGTTTTACTGCAAGTTTAACAGCTCTGACAAGTGATTCATTTCCAACTGTAAAGGAAGCGTGCAATCCTACCAAACCTTGTCTTTGTCCTAGATAATTATCAGTTTCTGTAAAGGCTGCATCTGTAACCTTCTTCCCATCACGGTCGCTGATTTCATAACACAACAGATGTGACACACCAACTTTATCAAAAGCATTTGCAATAGTTTCAAGAGAACCTTCAACGGCAAAAGGGGAGGAGTGATGGTCAATAACAAATGTTACACCATTTTTTGCACTATCCATAGCCGTGAAAAGTGCACTTGCTTCAATCATCTGCTGGTCAAGCTTCTTGTCGAGGTTCCACCAGATATATTTCAGAATCTCCAAAAAGTTATCCGGTTGCTTTTCAGGAGCAGGCATCCCTCGGGCAAGTGCAGAATAGACATGGTGATGACCGTTTGCAAAAGCTTTTGTCACCAGTCTGCCATCACAATCAATAATTTCATCTTCTGTCTGATTCACTAAAATGAAAGGTGTTTTTGAAAATTCAATCCCACCATTAATTCCTTCTTCAATTTTAATATCGGTATCTCTAATTTCAAGAGTTTTCCAGTCAATGTATTTTGCATTATTTAGTATTATTGACATATTGCTTTAGTTTAAGTTATTCCATTGCCAAAAACCACCACAATGATTTTACTTGTTATCTGTTTGCTTTGTCCTTTTCATAGGTAATTTATATCTAACTTTCCCGTCGTACGAATAATATGCACCGGCAACAGCAGCAGCAGTAGGAACGAGGCCTATTTCGCCAATTCCTTTTGCTCCATATGGTCCGACAGGATCTTTCTCCTCAATTGGGATTACTTCAACTTCTGGCATCTCTTTGGCCCGCAATATCCCAATATCCCTGAATTTTGTGCTAATAAGCCTTCCCTTTTTCATTGGCAGGTCTTCTGTCAGGGCATACCCAAGACCCATATGGACTGCACCCTCAATCTGACCTTCAAAAAGCATTTCATTCATCACCTTGCCACCGTCGTGAGCAGCAATTACCTTTGAAATGTTCCCGTCATCATCAAGAATCACTACCTGAGTTGCATAACCGTAAGAGAAGTGAGTTACCGGTTTTTTAGTCTCTTCACCTGGCTTTGTAGTCCAGTCGCAAACAAATTTTCCTTTGTAAATTCTGCCTGTCAGCTCTTTTAACAAATGAGTTTTCAAATCCTCTTTGATAGCTTTTGCAGCATTGATAATGGCATTTCCAACCATTGCAGTTGCACGTGAAGATGTTGTCATTCCTGTTGGAAGATCTGCTTCAGTTTCAACTTTAACCTCCATAATATCTGTGCTGATTCCAGTTTCTTCATACAGAGTTTGCATAGCCATATTGTGAACTCCCTGACCCATCTCTGTCCAACCGTGATGTATTACAATTTTATCAGAAGATTTGATTTCTATTTTAACATAGCTATCGTCAACCATACCGTTTCCTATTCCTGTGTTTTTTAGTCCGCAGGCAATTCCGGCAAATTTAGAATTGTTAAATTGCTCTTTAACAGCAAGCAAAGTATTTTTTAGTCCAACTCCTGTCTCAAGCAGTTGTCCGGTTGCTGTTTTTGACCCATTATCAAGAGCATTAAGATATCTTATTTCCCACCTGTTAAAATCAGCTTTTTTACAAATTTGGTCAATTAGGCTTTCGATTGCAAAAACAACCTGTGGCACACCAAATCCTCGCATTGCACCAGAAGGAATATTGTTAGTATAAACAGTAAGAGCACTGATATCCACTTCGGGAATATGATAAGCTCCTGTTGCGTGTCCAACGACACGTTCCATAACTTTGGTCCCGACCGAGGCATAGGCCACGGTATCTCCAACAGCTTTCAGTTTTAAGGCTGTAAACTTTCCGTTCTCATCACATCCCAGTGTCATATCCATCCATACAGGGTGTCGTTTAGGGTGAAATATTATTGATTCTTCTCTTGTAAAGTGAACTTTGACCGTTTTTTTTACAAGCCAGGCAAAAAGACATGCATATCCCTGAACAGTAAGGTCTTCCTTTCCTCCGAATCCGCCACCGTTTTGAACTTGAATTACTTTTATTTTTTCTTCCGGAAGGCCAAGTATCAATGCAATTTGTTTACGGTCAACATAAACTCCCTGTCCCTGGCTATAGAGTTTTATGCCATCATTGTCGGGAAGTGCAATTGCAGTTTCTGTTTCGAGAAAAGCATGCTCAATACGTTGGGTTTCATAGATACCTTGAGCTACATATTTTGCATTTTTAATCTCTTTATCAGGCTTACCAATTTTGATTATGCAATTTTCAATTACGTTTGACCTGTCGTTATGAACAATATGAGAATTTGGCTTTGCAGCATCCAGCATATTGGTAACAGGCTCAAACTCTTCCATTTCAACTTCAATTAGTTCAACGGCTTTTCTTGCGATTTCTTCGGTTTCGGCAACAACGCCAGCAAGGACATCTCCAATATAATTGGTTGTTTCGCCTATACTTATCATTATTGGCCAATCTTTAAATATAAGACCGGTGTACCTTTCTCCGTGAATATCTTGTGCAGTAATAATCCTAAGAACCCCATCAAGCTTAATTGCTGTTGAAGTGTCTATTTTTAGAATTTTTGCTTTTGGAATCCCACTGAACTTCAATGCTCCAAAAGTCATCCCCTCAAAGAACATATCATCTGTAAAAGGCCTTCTTCCAATAGCTGTTTCCAAAGCCTGATATTTGGGCAAACGGCTACCAATACCTTGAGATTCAGGTTTTAAATCTATTGTTCTGTTATAGTTTAAGTTTACAAAAGCAAATTCAATAGCATCAACAATTTTCACATATCCTGTGCAACGGCAGATATTAGGGGATATGGCTTTTATTATTTCAGAGCGTGAAGGATTTACTTTTTGGTCGTATAGTGCTTTGGCACGCATAATCATACCTGGCGAACAAAAGCCACATTGTACTGCTCCTTTTTTAACAAACGCTTTTGAAATTGTATCTTTGAAGTTTTGCGTCAAACCTTCAAGAGTGATAATCTGTGCACCCGCAAGTTTGCCCATTTTTGTTGTACATGAAAGACGGGCTTTCCCGTTTATCTGCACTGTGCATGCTCCACAGGTACCCTCGCCTGAGCAACCGTCCTTAGCCGAAGTAATTTTTTCAGTTTTTCGTAACCAGGTAAGAAGCGACTGATCCGGGTCGCCTGAATAT
>JAUVIX010000010.1 GCA_030592565.1 Chlorobiota bacterium | reverse complement strand
ATATCAAAAATACAAATTTTTGGTAGCAAAGTAAGGTGCAGTTTGGACTTTGGGTTTTTCAATAATTAGAGTTGATTTGAGTTTTGTTTCTTTGCAATTTGAAATTTCTGGTTTATCCAGGTTAGGGTTTCTAATTGTGGCTAAGAAACAATATGGGGGGAAATAAAAAAAGCCCCGATGAGGCGGGGCTTTCCATCATAAAATAAAATTTTTTAATTTCCCTGAGCTTTTGGCGTTGGCATGGTAATGCCAAGCTTTGCTTTTACCTTATCCATCATATCATCACTAGGTTCGGCGTATAGCAATAAACCTTCAGTGCTGTTAAAAACATAAGTATAGCCTTCTTCTTTAGCGATATCCTCGACAGCCAATCTTGCCTTTTCAATAATAGGAGCTGTAAGATCAGCTTCTTTGTTTTGAAGATCCTGAGTTGCCTGAGCATTAAAATCATCAAGCCTTTGTTTCAGGTCATTTATTTCTGCTTCTTTTGTTTGGCGAATGATATCTGACATTCCGCTCATGTTTGCCTGATATTCATTAAACTTGTTCTCGAGCTCAGCCTGCATAGCAGCAAACTGGTCCTGCAAACTTTTGTTGTATGCTTCATAAACAGTTCTAACGGAATCAAGCCCGGGCATCATACTGTAAAGGGTTGCAAAATCTACATGTCCTAATTTGTATTTTGACTGCGCAAAAGTGTTTGATGATAACGTTATTGCTACAACAACAATAAGTAAACTAACTAATTTTTTCATTTTCTTTAAATTATTTTATCTTTAATTTGAGGCGCAAAAGTATGTAATAATTATATTGAATCAACAAAAATATTACATATCATAAAAAAACACTATCCGTTTTAAGAAACATTAACAGTTTATTTCTTTCCACCCTTTCTAACAGGTCCAGGCGCATTACCTCCCGGTTTTGACGAGCTTCTACTTGGATTTGAGGTAGGTGTGTTCTTTTTAACCCTATCTTCCTTACGCACCGTACCCAACTCGGCACCTACCTTATCAAGGACATCATCACTTATATCATATTTTGCATTAACATAAAGAATCGACAGACTTCCTGCTTTGTCGAACACAAAAGAGTAGTTTTTATCGACCGCTATCTCTTCAATAGCATTAAATATCTTCTCCTGAATCGGTTTTACAAGCTCCTCTCTTTTTAGAAAAAGATCACCATCCTTACCAAAACGCTGATTTTGAAACGTAGCAAGCTCCTCCTTTTTCTTATTGATCTCCTCTTCCTTTTTGTTTTTTACATCTTCGGGCATCAGAACAGCTTCAGCCTGAAAATCCTGAATCATCTTATTAATTTCATCTATTTTTTCCTCTACCTCCTGTTGATATTCGGCTGCATATTCATCAAGCTGATTTTGTGCATCCTTATATTCAGGAATATTTTCAAGGATATATTCCGTATCAACATAAGCATACTTTTGAGCAACCGAAACTGTCGTAAAACAGACAAACAGCGCTAAAGCAATTACCGAATATTTCATAATCTTAGTTTTTTATTCTTTATAACGATTTATTTCAAGATTTATTTAATCAATCGACTGATTAATTGAGAAGTGGAACTGTCCTCTATTAGCATTCGGCAGTCCGGGAACAGGGTCAAAACCATAACCCCAATCAAGACCAAGAATACCAAACATAGGCAAAAACACTCTAAGCCCTACCCCTGCAGATCTGTAAGCCTCGAACGGGTTAAAATCATTAAACCTTAACCAGGAATTACCTGCTTCAAGGAAAGTCGCAACAAAAATGGTAGCACTTGGATTCAAAGATATCGGATACCTCAGTTCAAGCGTAAACTTGTCATAAATAGTTCCTCCAACATTACTTGACCTCCAATAGTGAGGTGTCAGAGAATTGTTTTCATAACCTCTCATACCAATTAGCTCACGTCCGTCCATATTATTATATCCCGACAATCCGTCACCTCCAAGGTAATACCTTTCAAATGGAGTCACACCAAGATCCTTATTCCATGCCCCCAGAAAACCAAACTTTGCCCTTGCCATCAAAACCAAATTTTTATAAATTGGAGTAAAGTAAACAGCTAACAGGTTCCACTTATGATATTCAAGCCACTCATACTTCTGTATATCATCCAATTCTGCATAATTTCTGTTTGTGAATCCCGAAAACGGGGGAGTAAAATCAAAAGCGACCGAAACATTAGATCCATTCCTGGGATAAATTGGAAAGTCAATCGAATTACGGGCAAGCGTAACATTAAAACTAATGTTATTATATGTCCCTGTACCTCCACCAAATGTGAAAATTTGTGTATATTGATAGAGGTCATATCTCTGAAAGTTCACAGCTGTATAAAGTGAGAAATAGTCATCAGGCCAGCTCAGACGCCTTCCCAAACCAACAACAATTCCATCAATTTTAAACTGGTGCCAATCGGGTGTATCACGCCCTGCACCATAAGAATAAACAGAGTGATAATAGCTTACTGTAAATGCATGCGGTTTTTTGCCTCCAAGCCAGGGCTCGGTAAATGAAAAGCTGTAGCTTATATATCCCTTTCCATAGGATTGCAACCTGAGGCTCAGTTTTTGTCCATCACCTGTCGGAACAGGACGCCACATTTTTGTTTTAAAGATATTCTTCAAAGAGAAGTTGTTGAATGAAACACCAAGTGTTCCAATGATACGCCCATATCCCCAGCCTCCAGACAGCTCAATCTGGTCAGAGGATACCTCTTCAAGCTGGTACTCTATATCCACTGTACCGTCAACCTGATTAGGAACAATGTTTGGATTAATAGTTTCAGCATTAAAATATTTTAATTGTGCCAGCTCACGCGTTGTCCTGATAATATCCGAACGAGAAAATAACTGGCCGGGAACAGTCCTTATTTCCCTAATAACAACATGATCATTTGTCCGTGTATTTCCTTTTATTGCCACATTTTTAATAGTAGCCTGCTTCCCTTCATAAATACGAACTTCAATATCTATTGAATCGTTGCGCACACCAACCTCAACCGGCCTCGCAGAAAAGAACAGATATCCATCATTCATATATAATGAGCTTACATCATCTTCACTCTGGTTAAAAGTCAGGTTTTGATTAAGCAATTCATAATTATAAATATCTCCTTTCTGTATTCTCAACACCTTATCAAGAACGGCATCCGGATATTTTGTATTACCAACCCAATAGATATTTCCAAAGTAGTATCTGTTACCTTCATTTAATGTAATGTCAATACTAATGGTACCATCATAGTTTCGATAAACAGAGTCCTTAACAATAATGGCATCACGATATCCTTCCTCATTATAAGAATAAACTAAATTTACCTTATCCTCCTCATAACTATCTTTAATAAACTTTGATGCTTTGAATACTCTGAGTTTTATATTTCTGTTGAAATATTCTCTTGTGTATTCCACCAGAGCATCAAACCTTAATGTAGCGACATCTCTCACGGCATTCAAAATAAGGCTCTCAAAATCGTCCATTGGTTTGAAATTACCCTTTTCCTTTGTCTCCTTAAGAGAGCTCTTTATCTTTTCATCTGTATAATGCTTATTTCCATATATATTGATGGTTTTGATCTTAACCTTCTCCCTTTTATCAATATTAAAAATAAGTTTTACGTGATTTACCCTGGAAGTATCCGCTTTTACATCAATGTCAACCTCCGTATCAAGATAACCCTTTTCGATGAAATAGCCTTTAATTGAATTTTCAGCACGGAGTAGCAGATTATCAGTAACAACATTACCACGAGTAAGTTTTAACTTCTCCCTGATCTTATCAATTTCAGCTTTCTTCACCCCATTGAACGCAAATGAGGACATCCTGGGCCGTTCTTTAAGGTCAATATTCAAAAAAACCTGAGTTCCTTCGACTTTAGTAATAGTGATAATAATATTTTTAAACAGTCCTTGTTTCCAGAGATTCTCAATTGCCTTGGCAGTCTGATCACCGGGAATACGGATCTTATCACCAACCGATAATCCCGAAAGCATAATCAAAGCATTATTATCAAGATATTTAACACCCGAAATCGTAATCCCACCGAGAAGATACTCCTTGGGATTGGCATAATCAACAATCTTGTCGCCAATTGACACCTGAGCATTCAAATTAAAAACTATAATAAGCAGTATGAAAATAAGTCCTGTAAATTTCAGCTTCATCTTTCTATTTTGAAACAATTTGTTCACTCGTTTTACCAAATCTTCTTTCCCTTTTTTGAAAGTCCACAATAGCTTCAAATAAATCCTCACGTCTGAAATCGGGCCAAAGCTTAGGAGTAAAATAAAACTCAGCATAAGCAATCTGCCAAAGCAAAAAATTGCTTATCCTGTACTCGCCACTCGTTCTGATAAGCAGTTCAGGATCAGGAATATTTGCAGTTGTTAAATATGATGAAAACAGATCATTGTTGATATCATCAGGCGACAACTCTCCTTTTTGCACTTTCTCAGCAATAATTTTAGCAGCATTAACAATTTCCCATCTCGAACTGTAGCTCAATGCCAAAACCATTGCCATCTTATTGTGGTGAGCGGTTTCTCTTATAGCATATTGCAACTCCTTATAAGTATTATCCGGTAGCGACTTAAGATCGCCAATAGCAAGAAGGCGAATATTATTATCATGAAGGGTTTTAATCTCCTTATTAAGAGTCTTAACCAGTAATGTCATTAGTGCATTCACTTCCGACCTCGGCCGTTTCCAGTTTTCGGTAGAGAAGGCATATAATGTCAGATACTTAACACCAATTTCTGCAGCACCTTCGGCTGTTTCCCTCACAGACTTAACTCCGCTGGAATGTCCAAAAGTCCGCAACCTGCCACGTTGCTTGGCCCAACGTCCGTTTCCATCCATAATTATGGCAACATGTTCAGGTAACCTGCTTTTATCTATTTGGTCTTTAAAATTCATTATTCATAAAAAACTTTCAACGCTATCACCGATTTTCAAAATCAGAGCATTTATTTCTTTTAGTCAAATCTATATTATAAGTAATCGTTATTCCTGCAAAAGAGTACCAATCATTTGTTTCCGAATTTCCCCGCTGCTGATATGGTTCATGATTCTTTCCAGGATCAGAAACTACCAGATAAGAATAATTGGGATCACCGGGTTGAACTGTTGTGGAGCTCAGATAATAAGTTGTGCTTACATCATCAACATAATCTGTATATGTCTTGCGCATTCCCCACTCAACCGAAAGTGCTATCTTTTTCGATACACTGTATTTCAGTCCGAGTCCGAAAGGAATGGAAAAATGAAAATAGGAATACTCCTGACGGGTTCCGTTATCATCAAAACTAGTTCCTTGCCCCTCGGTATGAAAATCCCTTAAATTCTTTCCGTCGTTCATAGGTCGGTTATAAAAAAAACCAGCACCACCAAAAAGATATGGAGAAATAAAATCCTTCATACTCCCGGTGAAATATCTCAAAAAATTAAACTCCATCACAGCCGATAGCTCATAAATATCGGAATCGAACCTCAATCCACGGTCAGGTAAAAAGTTTGATTTGTTATCGTCACCTATCAGACTCCCTTTTAACCCATTTAGTTTTATTGTCCACCTTGAAGAGAGGTTATATCTTGCAACAACACCGTAGGCAAAGGCAGTCTGCAAGAAAGGATACTTTGGGTTCAGGTCGCCCATATAAAATGACCCGCCACCAAATGCACCAACTTCAAGCTGTGCCTTTCCTGCAAATGCAACAGTAATAAAAACGATAATTAAAACTAATTTTCTCATAAAACGCTGCAAAAATATAACTTTTATCCTTACCAATCTAATTTCTCACATCAAGACCCCACATAAGTTTTTTACGGATAGTTCTGAAATAGCTTTCGTCATCCATTTGAACAAGGTTCACTGTAAAATCTTCCTTCATAATAGTCAGTTCCACAGATGAATCCACTGCTTCTGCCCTCGAATCAAGACCAATAAAAAACTCTTTAACTCTTCCTTCAACCTTAATTCTTATCACACAATTGTCAGGGATAACGATAGGCCTAACAGTTAAATTGTGTGTAGCAATGGGTGTTATAACAAAATTCTGAGACCCAGGAAGGATGATGGGGCCGCCAGCACTCAGCGAATAAGCTGTTGAGCCGGTTGGCGTACTAACAATAAGGCCGTCAGCCCAATATGTATTCAGGTATTCATCATCCACATACGTTTTGATTGTCAGCATCGAAAACGGTATCTTCCTGTAAACAGTTAGCTCGTTAAGGGCATAATTCTGCTCACCAAAAATATTCTTTTCAGTTTCCACCTTAAGCAAAGTCCGTTTGTCAATTTTATATTTCCCCTCAAAAAGCTTGGCAACGGCATTATCAATTTCATCTTTCGATATAGAGGATAAAAAACCCATCCTCCCAAGATTGATCCCAAGTATTGGAATCCCCGAATCGCGCACAAAATTTATCGTATCAAGGAGGGTACCGTCGCCTCCAATGGAGAACAGAATATCGACCTTACCGATTATATCAGTATGATCATTAAACCATCCTATATCCGATTTAAAAGGAATGTTCTTTTTAAAACTTGAAAGACAAGGTTCATAAACATATATTTTAGCACCATAACTTTCCAGTTTTTCAACAAGTTGCCCGATATAAGGCCTTTTTTCATCCGTAAATGTTTTGCCGAAAAGGGCTATTTTTTTCATCCTAAAAATTTAATAACCGGTCTGAATGACCAGTTAGATTTGCAAGAGTACAAAATAAAGGATAATTTATATGAATATTAACTTTTTTTAATAAACTAATTTATCTTAGTGCATAATGACATGAAAATATTTAAGGCTGTTTTTATTCTTATAAAAACAATTCCATACACACAGTCCCTCACAGTTTGTAACTGTGAGGAGCTAACCTGACCACAAATGCCATAAAAAAACCTCCGTGCCATTATATTTTATTCTAAAAAGACATTATAATCGTCAACATCTTTCTCAACCTTCCGGGTTTTCCCCGCTACAAGGCCTACATCAACCCAAAAGATTTTGGCCATCTCGTTTTAGCCAGATTATGAAATAAACTGAATCTCTGCTATATTGATGGCATAAAAGAGATAAAAAATCCTGACTCTCCCATTCTATTAACTGAAAATTCAAATCTCCAGACAGTATCATAGTAGGTTACAAAGTCTATTCCGAGGCCATATCCGATAAGTGTATGGTTACCAAGCGGGTTTATAGCTGCTGTTTGATTATCAATAGAATAGCCAAAATCAACATAGCCATTGATGTACAAGGCATAATAGAGCCGGCTGAATTTTTCCCAGGGGATAAAATTGAACTTCATTTCACGCATCGACAGAATCTCAAATTTCAGGTTGTTTTTCAAAATCCCGAAATGTTGCCCATCGATAACATAATACTCATAACCTCTCACATAATCTCTTCCATACCCCAGCCCCCGCTGATAAGTATAAGGTTGCTGAGCCACAGGTGATGCTTTAACAGTGAGACCGGAGGCCCAGTACAACTTGCCTTTTATCTGAAAATACTTTCTAAGGTTTGCCTGAATCGAAAAAACATCCACACGCGGATCTTTAAAGAAACCGAATCCCAGTTTTTGAATTGTTGCATCAAAATAATATCCATGCAAAGGATACTGTTTAAAGTCGCGAAAATCACTCTTAAAAGTATAAAAAAAAGCGATGAATTGATTTAAGGTGTCACTATCAAATGAAAAGTCAGGATTTAGAGTTATAACCGAATCTGCAACCTGAAGTCTTGAATAGCCCGCATTAAACAGATGAGTATTATGAATACCTTTTCTATGGTATGCTTCACCATAGGCAAATATTGACCTTTTAGCAAATCCCTTTTCAATTTTATAGTATTGCTCCTTGTTGTCAAACGACATATAAGCTATTTCATGACTTTGCTGAAACCCGGAGCCAAAGCCTATACCCCAGGTTTGTTTCTTATTGATGTAAGGAATTTTGTATGAAAGCTCATATTTCTGATTATATCCGAACCTCAATAAAAGAACAACTCTTTCCCTTCTGCCCCGAAAATTATTCCAGGTCAGGAACAAGCCGTAATTAAGCCTGCTGAGATCTTTTTTCTGCCACCAGGCATTAAAATTCCTGTCAGCAAATTCGAGAATGGGTGCAGGCCAGACATACCATCTCTCAACAAATGTAATTTCTATATCAAAAATATTTTCGGCTACAGGAACAGTATCAATCTTAACAAAGTTAAACAGCGAGGTGTTCAGAAGATTATCCCGACTCTGCTTCAAAACTTGTTCTATCTCAGCAGATGGGATGGTGTCTCCAGTCTTAAATTGCAATTCGCGCAGTATAATTTTCTCTTTTGTAACCTTATTCCCGTCAAGAGTGATTTTGTTTATTATAAAGTCTCCAGGTATTTGCAATGAGTCGGCAGGTGTTACAACTGCATAGGTATTTGCCTCTGATAAAATCAAAAGTGATAATATTACTGCAAATACCCAAAATACTCTCATACTCAGATGTTCAAATAGTTCATTAAGCCATCATATCTGTCGCGAAGGTCTTCATACATCTCTTCACTTTCGGAATATGTTGCCTTAATTATGTAATTGTACCGGTTAAAAGTCTGAATAAGCGGTTGAATATCCATACTGTTAACCTTCATTGTTACTTCTGTTTTAGTGGAATCTTTCTGAGAAGTTACATATAAACTGAGAATTTTTTGATCGTGAGACTCAACTATCTGTGAAATCTGTGAAAGCACATAATCATTCTGATTAAGTTCCAGCACAATAATACTCCCCATAGAACTGATAGCACCGGTCAGAGAAAAATATTTGACAAGATTGTTGATCATAATACTCCCGATATAATGAACCTTCTCGTCAACAACAGGAACCAAAGTAAGATTATTGACAGCCATAACACCAATAACATTAAAAAAGTGCTGATACTCGTTCACAAAAATATTCAGATGAGGAAGCTTCTGATCACCGAGTGAGGCATCGGGATCTTTCATATTGTAAATATCAGTTTCAGAAACCAGTCCAACATACTCACTCCCGTCAACAACAGGCAAATGGGAGACTTTCATCTCATCCATAAACATCAAAGCATCAGACCCTGTGTCAGTCAGTTTCAACGGAGTTACCGCGTCTGTAATAATTTGTTTTGCTACCATATAACTTGTTTTTTGAGTTTGTTAAATCAGTTGAATCAGTTAAAATATACCAGTACACCAATTTCCCCAATTCATCAATTCCCCAATTCATCAACATTCCATCTTTCCATTTTCCCTTCCATCCCAAACACCTGCAAGGTTTCTCGCCCCCTCAAGGCCACCAGTAAACCTTACAGGCATTCCAACCCATTAGGTCGGCCTGTAATCCTTCTCAGTTGCTTCCCAATAATCATCATTCAATATACTCAGATAATTTTCATAACGCGACAGGCTGATTATTCCATTATCAACTGCGTCCTTTACAGCACATCCAGGCTCGTGAACGTGTACACAGTTATTGAATCTGCAATTGTGCATATATTTTCTCATTTCAGGGAACCGCTCAGCAATCTCTTTCCTGTTAAAATCGATAAGGGCAAACTCCTTAATTCCCGGGGTGTCGATAATATAACCACCAAATGAAAGAGGGAACATCTCTGCAAAAGTAGTTGTATGCATTCCCTTTTTATGATATGATGATAATTCCCTTGTTTTCAAATGAAGTTCCGGCTCAATAGCATTTATCAGGGCTGACTTTCCTACTCCGGAATGGCCGGAAAAAAGACTTGTTTTACTTTTCAAAATATCTTTCAATTCATCTATATTATCACCGCGCAATGCAGAAACTGCAATGCACTTATATCCGGCTTCAGAATAAATATCAACAAGGCTCTCATACTTGTTTGTCATCTTTTCATCATAAATATCAATCTTGTTAAAAACAATGATGGCGGGAATGTGATAAGCCTCTGTTGTAACAAGAAAACGATCGATAAAACCCATAGAAGTTCTTGGATATGCAACTGTAACAACTACTAAAGCCTGATCAATATTTGATGCGATAATGTGCGAAACCTTTGACAATTTTGTTGCCTTACGGACAATATAATTATGTCGGGGCAGGATTTTATGGATTACACCTACACCCTCTTCCTCAGGAATATCAAATTCAACCCTGTCGCCAACTGCAACCGGATTCGTTGATTTAATACCTTTCATCCTGAACTTTCCCCTGAGCTTGCAATTAAAAACACTGCCTGTTCCGGTCATAACAGTAAGCCAGCTACCTGTTGATTTTATAACGATTCCCTCCATTATTTGAAATTTTTTATGCCTCTGCTACTAATTTCCTCCTCATAAAGGTTTTGAATTATTACTTTTGCCATCGTTATTAAATTTGCGTAAAATTACATCTTTTTAATATTGAGACAAATGAAATATTCCTTTTTAACATTAAAATACCTGATTCCTGCTTTTGGAATTTTACTTTTAAGTTTTACATTTTTGCCCGAATCACCCAACGGATTGTGGAAAGCCAATTATATTGTTGCCTATGAGGAAGGAGATACAGTTGTTAGCCTTGCAAAAATTTTACTTAATATTGAAGACAACAATTTTACACTAGTAAACTACGATGATGTTTTCATTGACAAAAAGCCTTTCTCAAACTCAGGGATAAAAAAGCTGAACGAAAATATTCTAATTTTCAATAAGGACAGTGTTAACGAAAAGCAACTGAAGTTTGTAATCTCGGATGATGGCCATCTAAGTATAAAAACCGGTTATAATCCTAAAACTGAAATGGTCTTCAGCAAACTGGCAAAACATAACCTCGGAAACCTAAAAGATGAGATGAAGGAGTCTTTCCTGAAAAATAACTACCTCTTTGAGTTTTCATATTTTGATGAATCTTTTGAGCTGGAATTCAATACAGACAATACCTTTACAGTTGTAAATACAGTAAAACCCTATTTCCCCGTTTTTAGCAAATGGGATATATTATCTTTTGACGGAGAGTTATTCGTCTATTTCTCCGGGATGGCACCCTTTGTTCAGATTACAGGATACAATAACGGAGTTTATGAATGTTTTGATGAATCGGACAATTTTTACACAGGCAAATTTATTAAAACTGATAATCAGATTAGATTTGACAAAAATCTTCTTTCAGGAATCTGGGAACAAAAAAATCCAACGGAAACAGACTACAAAAAAATTCCGCAATCGTTATGGACAAAAAATTTTTATCCAAAACAGGTATGGTTTTTTAGCGATTCAACGGTAAAAAAATATGAAGATTTTCGTATTTCGGAATCCCCTTTTGAAATAAGCAAAAATATAGAGATGATAACATTCCTTGCTTTTAACCGCGACAGTTACCGTAATTTCAGAATCCTGGATTTAAACGAAACACAACTTATTGTTGAGCGCTATTACGGAGATTTTGGTGTAAAGCAGGATACTTTAATCAGAAAAAAGAAGATGCCCAAGGCTACCACAGTGAATGCCTATTTAAAGAGGAAAAAGTAGGTGGGCAATATTTTCTACTAAATCGGATTTATGAAGCAAGATGAGAAAAGCACAAAAATCATTTTTCGCCCGACAGACCCAACGGAGCGAATTACACAAATTGATATTTTAAGAGGTTTTGCCCTGTTCGGGGTATTGCTGGTCAATGCTTTTGGATACAATTCTTCATTTTTTGACTTTAGTGGTTTCTATAAAACATTCGAAGATACTTTAAACAGCACAATCTATAATTTGGTTATCGGTTTTGCAGCTGATAAATTTATTTTTATCTTCTCATTTCTTTTCGGTGTTGGGTTTTCAATTATGTATTTAAAATATCAAAAAGATGAAAAGCATTTTTTCAGTTTATATCTTCGTCGCATGTTGGCACTTATGATGTTCGGAATAATCCATATTGTCTTTTTTTGGGCCGGAGACATTTTATTATCCTACTCTTTAATGGGGATTATCTTGCTTTTTTCAAGGAAGCTGCGATCAGGTTTACTACTGTTTTTAAGTATCTTTATATACTTCTTCCCGATAATTTATATTGCATTACAAAGCATATTCACTTTCCTGCCAGACGCTCTAAGCTCAGTTACTGACATAAAAATGCCCGAAGTGATTGACACTTATTCCAACGGATCATATTTTGAAATTCTCAAGCTCAGATTAACTGAATTTATAGCCTTTAGAAACATAAACCTGATCTATTATGCCCCAAAAGTTTTGTCTTTGTTCCTCTTTGGTTATTTGTTCTATAAACACAAATTTTTTGATAGGATCAATTCTTCAAAAGCCAAATATTTTGTTGTTTTCGTTGTTCTGTTTTCAATCGGGATAGTTGCAACTCTTTTTACTGATAGCATTGTAAATGCTTTTACTGCCTCTGAAACAAATCCTTTATATACAGCTATTTATATGGGTGTTTTTGAAATCACAAATATATTTCTGGGGTTTAGTTATATTCTTATGATCTTAATATTGTCGCAGGTTTCAATTTTTAAGAATATTCTGGCTCCTTTAAAATATGTTGGGCGTACAGCACTTACGAATTACCTGATGCAATCCATAATCTTCACTACAATAATGTATTCTTACGGATTTGGAAAGTTTGGAAGTTATCAGCCCTGGCAGCTTGTGATTTTAGCAGTGCTGGTATTTTCTATTCAGATTTTTATCAGCAAAATCTGGTTACAAAAATTCCGTTTTGGCCCGTTAGAGTGGGTCTGGAGAAAATTAACATATTTTGGGGTATAATGCTATGAGACCTTTGCAAATCCGGTCTAACTATATCATCATCTTCTCAATAACCTCCATAACGTCTTCTTTTCCCAATTTTGTTTTTGATGAAGTAAGAATTGATAAGGGCAGATCTTCCCAATATTTTTGCAGAAATTCCATCCAGCTTTTCAGATTACCGGCAAGTTTTGTCTTTGTAATCTTGTCCGACTTTGTAAATGCGATGACAAACGACAACTCATTCTGACCCATCCAGGTCATAAACTCCTGATCCACTTTTTGAGGTTCCAGTCTGGAGTCGATTAAAATAAAAGTAGTAACAAGATTTTCACGATTTAGCAAATAATTTGATATCATCTTCTCCCAATTTGCACGGTTTGATTTTGATGTTTTAGCATAGCCGTATCCGGGCAGGTCAACAAGATACCACTCATCATTAATCAGAAAATGATTTATAAGTTGAGTTTTCCCCGGAGTTCCTGATGTCTTTGCCAGATTTTTTCGTGAAACAAGAGTATTGATAAGAGAGGATTTCCCCACATTTGACCTCCCGATGAATGCAAACTCAGGCATCTCGGGAGGAGGGCATTTACGGTAGTCCGTATTGCTTATTACAAATCTCGCAAGTTTTATTTGCATAAAGGTATGTTTAATTATTATTTAATTTCCCTTGCTATAGGTCGAAATATGCCTGTCCTTTTTGTAATCATAAATATCAGCAATTGTGATGATAATAGCAGTTTCCTCCACATTACCAAAAGCAGGGTTGATTGATGTTCCAAAGACTTTCATAGAGCCTGACAGATTCATATACGCATTTACAAGGGGTGGGATATTTTCTTTCAACGACCTGACCTTTTGAGTAAGGATTCTGTAATTCTCGTCATAGTTTGCGCCTGTAAAAATACTCTTTAGCACTTTTTCTCTTGTTTCCAGTTGTAACGGCTTTCGTGGAATTACCAAATCTTCATCATCGGGAAAGTAAATTTTCATAAAATAGAGAATCATGTCACGGGCAAAAGTATCAAAATCAGGATACATGGTGATTTTACCAAACATATATTTGACTTCGGGATGATTAATTACAATGGTACCAAGTCCGTCCCAGAGATTATCAAGTGAATACATCCCTTTCCTTAAGTTAATTGTAGGCTGATAAACCGGCTGTACAAACGAGCGGCCCAGCTCAACGGTTACCGGCCAGTATTCTTTAATAAATTTATCCGAAAATTTAAACAGTTTTGAAGTGGCGCTGATTGGTTGACCATCTTTACCCATTGAAACATCATTTCCAAGAATAAATCTGTACCCCCCCACAATCTCTTTGTCTTCGGGGTTCCAAACAATAAGCTGCCTGAAAGGAGAGCCAGAGGTGTCGTAGGAATCAATATCCATTGATTTTCCAGTACCTCCGCCAGCTTCGCGGAATGTCATTTCGCGTAACCTGCCAAGCTCACGCATAACATTGGGAGCCTGATCGTGCACAAAAACATATATTTGATTATTACCATTATTAGCATCCCTGACAAACAACTCTTTAGTCAGTTCCTTTTCTAAAATGGATTTGTCAACAGGAGGAATAATCGTTTCCATAGCTTATTTTTTTATTATTAATATTTTTCAGGATCAAAAGGTTCTCTGTTACCTTTACCAAGTGAATAAGAATAATTCTTCACCTTTTCGGCCCAGACACTATAATTAAAACGCTTGTCAAATGTCTGATACGGAATCGGCTTACCGAAAATTATATGAATTTTCTTTCCTTTCTGTTTAAATGTCTCATCAGCTAAAAACAGCATCTCAATGTTAGCCTTGATACCCAGCTTCTTTCTTGTTCTTGCAAGGTTGTAAAAGAAATTTGAATTTCTGGCTACTATATGGACAGGTATTACATCCCTTTGATGTTGCTTTGCTTTCGCGATAAAAGTTTTTTTCCATTCCAGATCACGAATCCCACCCTTCTGTTTTCTGGAAACAAGTCCGGCAGGGAAATAAAGCACCAACTTATCCGAGTCAAATGTTTCATGAATTATCCTGATGTTTTCATTATTCGAGCCGTGCTTGTTGATAGGAATAAATAATGATTCCAGTGAAGGAAGGAAAAGCAATATATCATTAACCGGAAAAACAATGTCTTTGCGTACCTTTCCGGCTTCCTGCATAAGGGCAAGCCCGTCGATACCACCAAGAGGATGATTGGAGGCAATTATTGCCCTTTTGTTTTTCGGAATATTTTCCAGTCCCTCGCTACTTACAAGCGGGCCAATAGTATCAAGAGTGGCTTTAACAACATCAAGCCCCTCAATGTGCCTGTTGGTGTACAATATATCATTAACCTCTTTTTCATGGATTTTACGTCTTAAGTAACCATAAACAAAGCCCGGTATCATTGCCGCCACCTTAGGGTTTTTCGCCTTGAAAACATTTTCAATGTGAATAGTCCGCTCGGTTATCTTAACATCACTCATTATATTAAAAATTCATTTCGTTTACAAAATTAGTTATTTAAACTAAAACAGAACAGGTTTACTGAATTTGTTTGATTTTATTTTGATGTGCTGGACAAAATTCTACCTTTACTCAAAAAGGCAAATAATTGCCACAAGCAATAGTGAAATTTTATATCTGTTTTTCATTTTTTGGTTTGTTTTGGCTATTATCGCTGGACGTTGCAGAGCCGAATCCGGTTCGCATTAATAGGTTACGGCTTTATCCTCTACCCCGGTAATAAGCCTGATTAATAATTTATTTATTTACGACTATCCTTTGAGTATAAATGTTCCAGCCTGACTTCAAGCGTACGAGGTAAAGCCCTGCATTAACCTTCTTTCCGTTAAGGGTTTTGCCATTCCATATTATTTTATGCTTTCCGGACAATAATTCTTTGTTAATAAGTGTATTTATAAAGGTTCCTTTTATATCTAATATTTGAAGCGTTACGAATGTGTTTTTCTCAAGCGAGAATGATATTGTTGTACCGAAACTTCGTGATGGATTCGGATAGCAACTTAAGTTCGATTTTTGAAGTTCAATGTTCGAAGGTTGAATATTTACAATAGGGTTCTCCTGAAAGTTGCCGTTACCATCGTTGAAGAGTATTGACAAGTTGTTATCCAAATGCATAAATGAACATCGAAGTGTGATTATGTCGTTATATCCGTTGCCATCCATATCGGCACAATAGCAGTTTCGCCAATCTTCACCAATATCATCCACAGGAATAAATACCGGATCATCAAGTGTGTTATTACCAAGATTATATATTAAATTATGCCCTGTCATATTATTTAAGACAACCAATATATCAAACAAAGAATCGTTATTAAAATCGGCAATAATAAGTTTATCGCCTGATGGTTGAAAAAGGTATTCATTATGTTCGTGAAAATTTCCGTTTTGTAGGTTTTCGTATATCGAAATACTAACACACCCTGCCATATACAGATCAGATAACCCAATTATGTCATTGTCACCGTCATTGTCAAAGTCAATAATTTTCACTTTAAGCTCATGTTCCGATAACTGGTATTGCTGAAAACCTGATGCATAACTGTAATAGATCTCTACATCTGCTCCGGCAACTACAACATCATCCCTGCCATCTCCGTTTAAATCTCCACAGGCAATATCAGTCGGGTAATAGTCGGTTACATAATGGTATTCGGGATCAGAAAAATTGCCGTTGCCGTCATTGTAGAGTATGCCCCAGAATTGTCCACTGTTAGAAGCAACAACAATATCATAAACGTCATTATTATTTATATCACCAGTAACAATATAATCAGCATAGTCATTAATATCAATCGTTAATATGCTTGATTGATTAAAATTTGAATCAAAAATAATTCCTATTTGTGAATTAATGTTGTTCCAGACTTGTGTAATTAGATCGGGAGTCTCGTTAAAATTAAGTTGTTGTAATTCAACTTTACGATGCTGGCCATTAAGGTAGATTGAGTCGATAATAAAACTCCCAAAACCATCATTCGATAAAACTGAAATTCCTGTCCAATTTGTTTGAGAACTATAACAATGCCCAACAACAATATCATTGTCACCATCCATATCAATGTCACCTGCTGTAACGCTCCAGGCTGCACGGGGTACTGTGTAGCTGCTTTTGTTGTCGCCGGTCTTAAAGGAAATAAGGATTAGAAATAAAAGGATTAATATGATCTTTTTCATTTCATTGGTTGTTTATGTCGTTGTAAAGGCATGAAAATAATTGATACTTTTTTCTTTAAATTAAAATTTGAAAATATTTTGTTCAAAGCCGGAAAACATACTACCAGGTTCTGTTATTGGGTTTCACAATCAATAAACAACCCCTGATACTAAATCTCAAAAAAAACAGTTATAAAAATCTAAAGTGGGAAATAATGGTAAAAAGTTATTAACAAGTGGGATAATGTGGGATATTTTATTATATATTTACGCCTTGATTTAAAACACAAATGACAGCACTGACATACACATACGAATGTAAAGCCGATTCTAAAGGGAGAGTAATGCTTCCAGCCGGTTTGAAGAAGGAATTGACACCTGTCCTGAATGACGGTTTTGTGATAAAAAAGAGCGTGTTCTATCGCTGTCTTGAGCTTTATCCGAAAGCAGAATGGGATAAAGAGATGGAAGGAATCAACAATTTAAACCGGTTTGTTAAAAAAAATATAGACTTCATACGCAAGTTTATGGCGGGCGTAAAACCTATTGTTCCCGACAGCAACAACAGACTTCTTATCCCGAAAGATTTGATTGCTTTTGCAGGAATCACTAAAGAGCTGGTGATGACATCGCAGATCAACAAGATTGAAATTTGGGATAAAGCAAGTTATGAAAAAATTGTTGCAGATGAGGATACTGACTTCGGCTTACTGGCAGAGGAGGTAATGGGAAACAATGATAAAACCGAATAGCTATGTACCACGATCCTGTTCTGTTAAGTGAAAGCATTGAGGGTCTAAACATTAAAGAAGGTGGCATATATATCGACACAACCTATGGAGGAGGCGGACACAGCAGGGAGATTCTGAAAAAAATTGGAAATGGTTCTTTGATAGCATTTGATCAGGATAAAGATGCATTGGCAAACAAACCGGACGATAGCAGGCTAATACTGATAAACCAGAACTTCAGGTTTATGCGAAATTTCCTGAAGTTGTATAAAGCAGTTCCTGTTGACGGTATCCTGGCTGATCTTGGAGTTTCATCACACCAGTTTGATGAAGCGGAAAGAGGATTCTCAATCAGATTTGATGCGGAGCTTGACCTCAGGATGAACAGAGATAAGGGCTTCACTGCAAAAGATATCGTAAACAGTTATTCAGCAAATCAGCTTAAAGAAATCTTTCAAAACTATGGTGAATTAAAAAACGCCTGGAGAATTTCGCAAATGATAGAAAGAGCAAGGAAAGATAAGGAGATAAAAACAACAAATCAACTTAAGGAGATATTAGTGAAGGCAGCAAAGCCAGGGCAGGAAAATAAATTTTATGCCAGAGTATTTCAGGCACTAAGGATAGAGGTGAATGACGAACTTGGTTCATTGAAAGAGATGTTAAAACAAACTTCTGATTTGCTGGAAAAGGGTGGCAGGCTGGTGGTCATTTCGTACCACTCGCTTGAAGACAGGCTTGTGAAAAACTTTATGAAATCGGGAAACTTTGAAGGAAAAATAGAAAAGGATTTCTACGGAAATCCACTGGTCGATTTCAAATTGATAAGCAGAAAGCCCATTGTGCCAACTGAAGAAGAGATATTAAGGAATAACAGAGCAAGAAGTGCAAAACTAAGAATTGCAGAAAAGATATGAGTAAGAAAAAAAAGAGAGCTATTAATGCCAATGGTGCAACTAACTCTGTCAGAAGTTTTTTGGGAGGAGCTTTCCTGCTTAACCAAAAAACAGTCAGGCAACTGCCCTTCCTGCTTTTTATTGCAATTCTCGGCCTTGTTTATATAGCCAACTCATACTATTCGGAGAAAAACATAAGACGTACTGACAAAATGCAACGTGAGCTGAAGGAGCTCAGATACGAATATATATCAACTAAATCTCAGCTAATGCAGTTGCAACGGCAATCACAAATTGCTAAAATGCTTGCGAAAAAAGGAATAAATGAATCGTTGGTTCCGCCAACTAAAATCTTCATTAATAACGACTAAAAAAATTGAAAAGTGTAAAGACTGACATATTATGGCGCGTTTACCTGGTCTATTTCGGGATGTTGATTTTCGGCCTGGCGATAATAATCAAGGTACTCCAGATTCAGTTTGTTGAAGGTGACGAGTTGCTGGCCGAAGCTCAAAAGCAGTCAATGAAATATTTTAGGGTCGAGGCAATTCGCGGGAATATTTGTGCAGAAGATGGTAGCCTGCTGGCCACCTCAGTCCCGATATTTGACATAAGGATGGATGTGGCCTCTCCCCTAATAACAAATACCGATTTCAATAATAACGTAGGTGCACTCGCTAAAAAGCTCTCTAATCTATTTGGTGATAAAACCAGGTATCAGTACAAGAAAAATCTCATTCAGGCACGCAGAAGAGGAAACCGCTACTTTCTGATAAAAAGAAACGTAACATACGAACAACTGAAAGAACTCAGAATATTTCCGATATTTGAAAGGGGTAAATATCGTGGCGGACTAATAATCACACCAAAGGTTAAAAGAGCAAAACCATTTAATCATCTTGCTGCCAGAACTATTGGTTACGAAAATGAAAAAGAGAACCTGCATGTAGGCCTTGAGGGTGCTTATGCAAGATACCTAAAAGGAAAAGAAGGCACACAACTTCGTAAAAGAATCAACAGTGGCGACTGGAAACCTGTGTATGATGAGAACGAAGTTGAACCACTGGACGGTAAAGATATTATTACAACAATTGATGTTGACATCCAGGATGTAGCTGAGTCATCGCTTCTTGAACATCTTATCGCAAATAAAGCAGCCTGGGGTTGTGCAGTGCTAATGGAGGTGCAAACAGGTGAAATAAAGGCTATTGCAAATCTAAAACGTAATACTAACGGAACTTATTCCGAATCGTACAATTATGCTGTGGGATATGCCGTAGAACCCGGATCCACATTCAAACTACCATCTCTGGTTGCAGCTATCGAGGATGGATATTACGACCTTGATGACACAATTGATATCGGGAAAGGCTGGGTTGTCTTTCATGGTTTAACAATAAAGGACACTCATTTCGATGGCAAAAGCAAGAAGGCTGTCAGGGAGACGTTTGAACTATCTTCAAATGTCGGTATCTCAAAATTGATCTATAAAGCATATTCAAAACAGCCGCAGAAATATATTGATCGCATCTATAGTTTCCATCTTAATGAACCTCTTGGCATTGAAATTCCGGGTGAGGCAACTCCTTACATTAAAGAGACGAAGAGCAAAAGCTGGTCTGCAGTTTCTCTTCCGTTTATGTCGTACGGATATGAACTTCAGTTGACTCCTCTGCAAATTATGACTTTTTATAACACAATTGCAAACAACGGAACAATGGTTAAGCCAATGTTTGTCAAGGAGGTGAAACAAGGCGGTAAGACAATTGAAAAATTTAGCCCAACTATCATTGACAACTCAATTTGCTCAGCTGCCACAATAGAAATGGCAAAGGAGATGCTGGAAGGAGTTGTGCAAAACGGGACTGCTCAAAGTTTAAAAAAATCGCCGTTTAAGATAGCTGGTAAGACTGGAACAGCCCAGATAGCACAGCCTGGTGGCGGATACAACAAAACAAACTATAATGCATCTTTCGTTGGTTACTTTCCCGCCGACGATCCAAAATTTTCCTGTATTGTGGTTATTAGCAAACCCTCAACCGGAAGGTATTATGCAAGCTCAGTTGCTGTTCCTGTTTTCAGAGATATAGCAAACAAAGTGTATGCAACCAACCTCGACATTCAGGTCGACCAGGAATATCTTGCTGACAACATCAATTACCCTGTTTATTCAACAGGCTACAAAGACGAGATAGAAGAAATATATAATGCACTTAACATTCCAATTGACTCTGCAAGTTCCAATTCGGAGTGGGCTGTTTCTATTAAAGCTGATAGTGCGATACGGCTAAAAACAAAAATAATAAAGGAAAACGTAATCCCCAATGTTAAAGGAATGGGCGTAAAAGATGCCATTTATGTATTGGAAAACCTCGGACTAAAGGTAAAAATAGAAGGACGGGGATTTGTCAGGTCACAATCAGTTCTTCCTGGCACCAGAGTAACAAAAGGGCGGGAGATAATTTTAAAACTTTCGGTATAATAATGAAAAGAAAACTATCCTACATATTAAAAAACGTTGAAGTTCT
>JAUVIX010000218.1 GCA_030592565.1 Chlorobiota bacterium | reverse complement strand
ATTATTTGTATAAGCTCCTCCATTGGAAGTTACATCGAGATTAATGTCAGCGGGTTGTCCGGCAGGTGTTGAAGCATTTGCTGTAACGGTAAAAGTTCCTTCACCGGTTTCACCCTGTGCCAGGGTTCCAAAATCAGCAGTCCCTGCAACAATGGCAAGATACACGGAGGTTGTTGATATCTCTCCAGAAATATTTTCGGCAGCAACATCTCCGTTATTTTTTAGTGTAACAATCAGATCAACTGTTTCTCCCGGGTCAATTTTTCCATTATTATTTCCATTTGAATCGTCAATCACATAATTATACAATGCAATATAAACTCCTGATACCGGCTCCAATGCCTCGATGGCATCGAGGTCATATCCGGCATCAGCTACATTTGCTCCCCCATCACCATCATCCACTATCTTGATAAATTGAGCTTCTGGTAGTCCTGACGTAGCTATATCAAAATCTGTTGTTCCGATTCCTGTTCCAAGATTGTGCCAGGGGCCATCAATAGTTTCACCTACATAACAAGTAAATCCTTCGGGAGATGTATCACCTTCATAAACAATAATATCAGGGCCTGGGCCATCAATAACTGGATATTGCATATCAAGCACACACCACCCATTTTTACCAATTGAATAATTTATGTTATCAGGAGCACCAATAACGGCAGGAGTGTTTCCCTCGTCAGCTTCGTTGTTGTCTGGTATCCTCGATGCAGAAAATTTGTAAACATATTGCCCGTCTTCAGGTATAAGCTGAAAATCGGTTGTCATTGCACTATTTGAGGCAACTGTAATATTATCAATAGTCAGAGTTTGATAACCGTTTGCTACTATTTTAATGCTGTATGTTCCGGGCAGAACATATTTATGATAATCACCAACTACAGGGTCAGTAAATGTTGGCATATAATCGTTAACAAAAACAACACCGGTAACCGGCTCTCCTGTGTTGGCATCGGTAACAGTTCCTTGCACACCATAACCCGAATACTCAATCATAGCTACCATTGAAGGATAGTTTCTGTTATAGTACATCATAATCTGAGAAGCGGGAGGTTGCTTACTATAAGAAATTTCCATCGACCAGGATATTGAACCCTGAACACCATAATTAGAATCTTTTGTACTTCCGTTTATAGGATACATACCAGAATACCCCTGCCCGTATGTCAAGTTTGGATAGTTTGAGACAGAAGAATAAATCCCACCTAACTGGTAAATATGGTTCCAGTCGTGTGGCTGATTTGGTCTGTAGCTCCATGGTAAAGAGATATACTCGGTACCACTATGATAAGTTGTATGAACAACAAACTGGTTATTATACATACATTCGCGCAGTGCCTTTGATTCAGGTTGTGAATAGGCACCAGTACTCCAACCCATACCATCCCACATATATCCCCAGTCACGATTCAGGTCAACGCCATTGTTATTGTATCGGCTCATAGCCACTCTTCCATCAGGATTTACCATTAAGTAGAGCCAGATTTCCCTGTTATCGATTAGATTGGTTATTGTAGGATTAGAGCCATAATCGATACATATATCTCTTGCGAAACGAATTACATTTTCTGCAGCTCCAATTTCATCACCATGAATACCACCATCAAACATAACTTCGGCTTCATATTCATCTGTTTCAACATTATCACTGATTTTTAATGCTGCAAGTTGCCGTCCACCTAATGATGTACCGAAAATATATTTTTTACAAATTGCCGGAAACACGCTTTCGAGGCTGTCTGCCAGATCTATGATTTCCTGGTAAGAGTGATAAGCATCCTCAGCTAACCAAAAATTCTCGAAATGCTCATTCAGATTTTCTATTTCAACCTGGTATTGCAAATTAAGGCTTTGAAGTTTCTGCAATTCACCAGGAGTGATATAAGCTCTGATTTCTCCTGTGGAGTAATCAGCTATCTCAAAATTAATATTTAAACTGTTCAGTTGGGTAATTTGCTCCTGACTAGAAATTTGAATTTTCACCTGCATTTCATCTTTACGCCATCCGTCAGCGTAAGAAAATGAAACTATTAAGGCCAATAAAATGGAAAGTAATTGTTTTTTCATAATGAATTATTTTCGTAAAAAATTGTCAAATATAGCATAATTTAAAAAACAGAGATAAAACAGTCTCTATTTATATAATTGTATAAATTAGTATAGAAGACAAACGAACTAATTAGAAAGTTGCACTCAGCACCTCACAGATGAAAATGATTAAGAATATGTGGGTGACGTGGTGGGGTTACAAACTTCAAGGAATAAAGTGAGAAATAATTCGAATGTTTATTTTATGGAATTGGGTGAGTAAAATAGAAAACAGAGCCTTTTCCCTCTTCCGATTCAACCCAAATCTCACCACCTAATATTTCAACGATCTTTTTCGAGATGGCGAGGCCAAGTCCTGTCCCGCCATGGTTTCTTGTTTCCGTTTCATCAACTTGCCTGAAACTTTCAAAAATTAACTTTTGTTTATCCGCAGGAATACCAATACCAGTATCTTTAATGTAAAATTTGCAAAACCCACTTTGGTCAATAATGCAGCCAAATTCAATACTGCCATCTAAAGTAAATTTAATGGCATTTGTCAGAAGATTCCGAAAAACCTGATTTAGTCTTTCAACATCTGTATTGACGAAGTAGTTGGATAATTCCGGATTATTGTTAAAAACCAGCTTAATATTGCTTTTCTCCTTTTCTGTTGCTAAAATCTGTTTGTATTCTAAAAACAGGTTGTTCAAAATAACTTCTATTTCATATCTCTTTTTATGAATTATAAATTCTCCAGCCTCGATTCTTGAAATATCAATAATATCATTAATAAGATTCATCAGGGAGTTGCCACTACTATGAATAAGATTTATGAATTGATTTTTATCTTCCGGGTTTAGATTTTCATCGTTTAGCAACTGCGAAAATCCGAGAATAGCATTCATAGGTGTTCTTATTTCATGGGACATATTTGCCAAAAAGGCTGACTTTAGCCTATCTGACTCCTCTGCTTTTTCCTTTGCACTAATTAACTCTTGCTCTAGCTTTTTGCGTTCGGTAATATCTTCTTTGATCCAAATAAAGTTAGTAATATTACCGACATTGTCTTTTAATGGAAAAACATATGTTGACTCCCAGTACTCTTCACCATTTTTTTTCCTGTTTATAAGTTGGCCATGCCACTCCTTTCCGACTGTTATAGATTTCCATAGATCAATATTTGTTTCCTGAGGTGTTTTTTCTGACTCAAAAATTCTTGGGTTTTTTCCTATGACCTCTTTTTTTGTATAACCTGTAACTTTACTATACTTAGGGTTAACGTATTCTATATTTCCATTAAGACCGGTAACCATAAAAATAGTAGGGCTTTGTTCGATAGCCCTCGAAAGTTTCCTTATTTCCTTTTCAGCTTTCAGCCTTTCGGTTATATCCTGTGCAAAGGTTATAATAACCTTTTTTCCAAAATAGAGGCCGGGATAAAGTTTAATTTCTTTTGGGAAAACTCTTCCAGATTTATCTAATCCCCAGAATTCAAATTGTTGTGGTTCGCCTTTGAATGCTTTTTTCAATCGCTTAAAGGTATCATCAAGGTCGTTTTTCCCGGGTGCAGACAAATCAACAGGCGTTTTGCCAATAAAAAAAGCATGCGGGTAGCCATACATGTTTTCAGCCCCCTTGTTGACATCAATAAACTGTCCATCTTTGTTCAAAACATAAATTGCATCATTAGTAGAATCAAAAAGATTTTTATAACTCTTTTCAGATCGTTTGATAGCTTCCTCTGTTTTCTTTCTTTCAGTAATATCTCTGCCCACACCAATGATTTCCTTTACATTATTATTTTCATCCAGAACAGCATCATCTATCCAGGAGAGCCACCTCCACCCATCCTTTGTCATAGCTCTTTGCTCTTTATAAATATGGTAAGGAGGTTTAAGCAGTTTTCCCATTGCTTTCATTGATGCTTCACGGTCATTTTCATGCACAAATGGGATAAATAGTTTGCCGAGTAGTTCTTCTTCTGTTTTCCCAAAGGTTTTGCAATATGAGGGACTGACAAAAAGAAATCTGCCATCTCTGTCAACTTTTACTACCAGGTCGGTTTGATTATCAACTATTAATCGATAATTTTCTTCACTTTTTATCAATGCTTGTTCAGCCCGTATTCTGTCGGTAATGTCAATATATGCACCAACAAGACCAGCAATATTTCCATTTTCATCATATAAAGCATCTTTGCTAAAAATAACCGTTCTTATATCTCCCTTCTTATCAACAATATCTCTTTCATACATCTGTCTTTCAGGGTTCTTCATCAACTCCATATCTTCCTGATGATATCGATAAGAGTCCTCTCCAGGCCATATCTCAAAAACTTTCTTACCAGTAATTTCTTCAACTGTAACCCCTAATTGTTCTATAAAGGCATTATTACACCCAAGATAATTACCGTCTTTATCTTTATAAAAAATGGGATAAGGAGTGGCTGAGATAACACCTTCAAAGAGCTTTAGGTAATGTTCAGATAGTTTGTGTTCTTTCTTAAGTTTTTTTTCAATAATTACTCGTTCTGTAATATCGTTGGCAATACTAAGAATTCCAGTTTTGCCATTTGGAAGCTCAATTTTTTTCTCATATAATTCCAGATAAACTATTGACCCATCTTTTCGGATACTTTTGACAACTTCTATCAGAACTTCACCACTCAATATTTTTTTAATATTGTTTTGAACTTTAGATTTGAAATCCGGATGTACTAGTATTCTAATATTCTGCCCGATCAGTTTTTTTATGCTATAGCCAAAAAGTTTTGAATAGGCAGGATTAACATCTATTATTGTACCATCAATGTCGAGCAGAGTTATACCACTGGGCGAAAGATTGAAGAGGCTTTTATATTGTTCCTCTTTTTTTCTTATTATTTCCTCATCATTTTTTCTCTGTGTTATGTCTTCAACAATGCCATCATAATAAAGTGGTGTGCCTTCTTTATCTGCTATAACAACCGAGGATATTGAAGCAGGGAAGTATGTACCTTCTTTTCTTTTTAGCATCACTTCACGCCCTCTAACAGAGCCTTGCTTTAACATTACATTATGAAACTCAATTCTATCCTTTGAGTTTACATAAAGATCGCTGATTGTCAGCTTTATGAACTCCTCTCTGTTGTCGTAACCAAACATTTTTATCAATGCAGGATTTACTTCGATAAAATGCCCGCTTTTGTCAGTGGTACTACGGTATAGCCCAACATTCAAATTATTTGCAAGTGTTTTGTATCTTTCCTCTTCGGAACTTAATTTCTCCTTGGCATCTTTTTTATCTGTTATATCACGACAGAGAATAATAATTTCATTGATTTCATTATTCTCCAGTAGAGCCAGTTTTGTTCGTTCGTGTACATAAATGATTGACCCGTCTTTTTTTACTTTTCGAAATTCAAGTTCACTTTGGTCTATCTTATTTTGAATTATTTCTGAAACCATTGATTTTACATAAGAGAGGTCATCTTTATGTATTATTGACCATGCCGGCATTCCAACAAGTTCTTCTTTTGAATAACCAAGGTGTTGAGCAGCAAAAGAGTTCACAGTTGTTATTAAACCTTCCGGATTTATTATAAAAAACATATCAGGGCCAGTGTCAAAAAAGGTTATAATGCGTCTTACATCCTCAGAATAAGAATGTTCTGATATACTTTTTGATTTGAATCTACTGTTTTTTAATACATCTAACTCAGACTGGAGTTTCCTGATCTCACCAAGAAGAGCTTCTCTGGATTGTTTTTTTTTAGCCATAATACTATGCCTGAGTTAACTGTTGAATTTGCAGGCAATAAATATACAATTTTTTTTTAAAAATGAAAGAAAAAAATTGAGATTCGTCATTTTGCAGGTTTTTCAAATATGTACTGAACAATAATTACAAGAATCAGAGTAAAAATTGTACTAAGTAATGCCCGTTGGAGGGTTGCAAAAAAATGTGTAAATCTGAAAACTTCAAGGTAAAACAATGTAAGATTATGAATAAAGATCAATATGAGCGAATAAGTAAAAAACCATCTGAATCCAAAATCACTGATTGATGGCTTTGCTCCCTTTTCATAATCTTTTCCAGAAGAGATACTTCTTAATACTATTGGCCTGAAAAAAGCCATTAAAACAGTTGCTGCTGCATTTATTCCCATTGTGTTTTCAAACGCATCTATACTTATTCCCATCATATAAGCCAAGATAAGTAAAAGCCAGCCCGGCGCTTCAAACGGGAGTAGAAGAATAAAATAGACATACAGATATGGGTTTACGTACCCTCCGAAATTAATATTGTCGAGGATAGTCACCTGAACGAGGATAAGAATGATAAAGCGTAATATGTTTTTAATAACACTATTGCCCATTGTCAATTGCCTCCTGTAGTTTAATTTGCTCCTCTTTCATCAAATTTGATATTACATAAACATAATACACGTTGTTATAATCAACAGAGAAATCTACTGTTGCCTTATTGAATTTATGTTCTTTCTCTGAAATATATTCGTTAATGGTT
>JAUVIX010000292.1 GCA_030592565.1 Chlorobiota bacterium | reverse complement strand
TGGTAATTACAGGAGACTGATTTACAACATTGTTGATGACAGCCTTGAATCTGCATTTCCGCTCACAAAAAATCTTTTATCAGACAAGCAATGGGATGCGATTGTGGATGACTTTTTTACAAATCATGCCTGCCAATCAGCACAGATATGGGAAATGCCACAGGAGTTTTATCAATATTTTAAGGATAATGATTCATCATTGAAGAGCCATTTTCCCTACCTCGAAGATCTAATATTGTTTGAATGGGTCGAAATTGAGGTTTTCATTATGGAAGATGTTGAATTTCCCAAGGTTGTCGGTGATGGAGATATTTTTAATGATGTAATAGCTTTGAATCCGGAGTTTAAAATTATTGCGGTTTCGTACCCTGTTCATCATAAAGCTGCCAAGAATATCACAGTGGAAGATAAGGATGAGTATTACATTTTACTTTTCAGGGACCAGGGAACCGGCAGAGTTCAGTGTATTGATCTTTCGGCAGTTTTTGTTTTGATAATAGAGAATATTGCAAAAGGACTAAGGCTGAAAGATATCCTTCAGGAAATAGCCCGCCACCTAAAACTTGATTCTATGGAGGTTTTATTTGATAATGTGAAACCTTTCATAGAGAAATTGAGGGAAAAGGGGTTTGTTGTAGGGTACTATTACGATTCAAAGTAAAGCTTATAAGATATGTGACAAGCTTCCACGCATATTCCAGACAACTTCAGAACTCCTGACTTACAAATTATATTATGACATTTAGTTTTCACCTCACCCTAACCCTCTCCTCACAATCCTTCGTTAAAACTATAGATGTTAAAAAAGGAGAGGGAAGAACCTTTCCTGTTTTCCGCATTGGGAGGCCAAATTTTTTTCAAAAGTAATTTGACACAGCTTTTTTTAATTCACTTAAGCAGTAGTATTTAAGAAACTCTATGGAGAGATATAAAAATTAATTAGTCTTCTAAGCCTATATAAATTTTTTATAAAATCCATATAGTAGTGATTTTAATAATTCATTTTTTTATTAACTGTTTTCTTGATAAAAAAGTTACAAAAAATCATTCCGATATTTATCGGAATGAAATTTTTTCCCTATTTTTCTCATCCTCACAATTACCACGAAACCCAAGCCCTGAAACTTTGGGATTATCTAATTTTGTGCTAACAGGTGCAATCATTGTGGTTGTATGGATTTTCTGTAGTACAAGGGTTGCTTACTCATACCTGTCGCAAATTGTTGCGGTGGAAAAATAACGTGAAAAAATTTAAGGCCGAAGTATAATCGCAAGCGATTGTTTAGGTTTTGGGGCTTGATGGTATATTATTGCTAACATAAATTAAAGGTAGAATAAAAACCTAATAAATGCGAAACATTTAGTGTGGGTTGGCCCGAAAATTCAGCGGGCGTGGGTAGACTTGTGGGCTGATAGCTTTGAATTTTCTTTCCCGTACGTACGCATTGGCGTCAACCTAAGGAACTGAAAATTGAATGAAAATTAAGATAACGCTCCTCTGGAGCTTACTGTACACCTCTACTTGTTCTATAAATATTACGCACCTCTGGTGCTGAGACCTAAAGCCTCGGAGAGGCGAAATATTTATAGAACAAACAAAAAGTCAAAGGGGAGCTCCAGAGGAGCGTAATATTTAAAACCATTTTGGAACAGAAATATTTAGTATTGGTTTAACAGTTATTAGTTTATTAAATTTAACACATTACATTGTGTATCTGCTATTTTATAGAGACATATCTTCAAAATCTTCACTTGTTAAGTTGACGCCTATGCCGATACATATCGGGATTGACAGCGCATCCAAAAATTGTGACAAAACATATTAATAATTAAGTAGTTAGGTTTTTCTTAGACTGTTGAGTAGTAACAATTATTCACTATGAGCAAGAAAAACATTTAGTGGCTTTCGAGCTTTCGTGGCGAAAAGCAACATAACCATTATACCATAAAACTCTACATAAGTTAGTTGTCATTATTATAGAAAAATTATTAATAGAATTTAGACACTTTCGGGCTTTCATTGCTAAAAAAAGTTGCAAAAAAAAACGGAGCCTGTGAATACAGACCCCGCCAAACCCAAAAGAATCGAATTATGAAAAAATTGATCAACTATAATGTATGGAGGTAATATAGTTGAAATTTTAACTTCCCTGAAATAAATCAGGTTATGCAAAGATACATCAAAAATGATTTTTTCGAATGCGCTTTTTCGTTTTTAACATTTTTTTAACACCCTACTTCACAACAAACTTTCCCTGTTCTGATTTTTTTTCGTCGAATAGCTTGTAAATATATAGCCCAGGTCTTAAATTATGTCCGTCTAAAATATATTTGTGGCTTCCCTGTTGTAGAGAGACATCTTTCAGAAAGGTGAATTCCTGTCCGTCAATACTGAAGAAAGACAGAGAAATAATACTTTTATCATGTAAATCAAAACTTAAAACAGATTCATAAATAAAAGGGTTAGGATTTATATGAATATTGAACGGGGTTTTGGAATTTTCAATATCTGCAATACCAGTTGAAAGCGGATTAAGCGTCATGCCGTCAATCCACAGCTCAAAGCCATAATCCCATGTATCAGCATGAATCTCAACATAACTTATATTATCAACCGAAATATCTCCATAGGTTGTCCTTGTCCAGGGCCACACTCCTGCCAGTGGTATTCTGATCTCTTTCCATTGCCCTATTGACGGATTAAGAATGGTTCCGGCTGATGCAGAATAATTGAAATAGCCTCCGCAGTTATTTCCGAGCACAACATTGCAAAACTGAAAGCCATACGGAGAAGTGTTAACCGATTTTATCCAAAACACAAGAGTGTCTTGCTCCATTAGTGTCCAGGAAGGTATTGAATCGTCTGCAGGCCTGTACATAACGCCAATATCCCAACCATTGCCAGTAATAACGTGGACCGAAGCTTCGCCTTCAATTTTTTCGTTGTAATCCCACTCGATAATTGTTGCTACTGTATCTCCATAGCCCCAGCAGGCTTCGGGATAGGCATACCAAACAGCATTAGGTTCGGCCATATCCTGCGGATAGTCATATTGGAACATTGGGTCAGCGCCTGGTAGAAATGGTTCCCATAAAACCTCACCAAAAGCCGGATCGTCAGACTTATCAAATATCTTACAGGCGATAATATCTTCATCATTAATCAGAAAATCATTATCAATAGCGAAGATATCATCAACCGAATTATTTTCAATATGGTAGAGAGTTGTGTTTATAAAATAATTACCAAAGATGGTATCATTCACTGCATCTCCGGATATATAAATACCATTTTTGTTATTGGGGAGCTGGTTGTTATAAATGATTGTATGTTCCGTCTCTTTTAGTGAAATGGCTACACGATTTCCCTCAATGTTATTACCGTTGATAAAATAATCGTTAGAAAACTGATTTTGATATGGCGGAATACCGTCTCCTTCCCAGAGCTCAATACCTGTAGGATTGCTTTTTATTTCGTTATTTTTTATTTCATTGTTAAATCCTCTATCAATGGCTATCCCTGCATATTGGTTACTAATTATCTCATTATTTCTGACAATTGTATTATAGGAATATCCTAACCAAAGACCGTAATGACTATAATTGCAATTATTATATTCGAAAATATTGCCATCAGCAAAAGTTGCTTCTATAGCATTGTGAGGAGAATATGAACACTCGTTATATGCAAAATAGTTGTTGTTTGGTATTTGCGAGTATTCAAACTGCCCAAGGAAAATACCATCACCGGAATAGGAAAAATCATTATTAACCACATAATTATTATTAGATACTATCAGAAGAATTGCCGCACAGTCACTAGGATTGGTAAAAGGTCTGTTAACATGTGAGCAGTTATTGTTTTGAATATTGCAGGTGTCGGTAAAATACATTCTTATTCCAAAAGAGGTATTCCAGGCAAAATCATTATTTTGTATCAGAATACTATCGCAATGATAGAGTGCCACCCCATCGTTTTGAAATTTCATATTATTATTATAAATCTGAGCTGCATTTGTCTGGTACATCATCACTCCACCGCCGAGAGCCTGCTGATAATCAGTCCAGATGGAAATCCATCCTACTGAGTCAACTTTATTCCACGAAAAATCATTATCGTTAATTTGAATATGGTCGGAATTGGTAATATAAACTGCATAATTATAGTGGCTTACAGCTTCAAAATTCCTGATATTCACATAAGAGGAGTTATTTGTTTTAATCATATAGCCCTGGTAATTAGTCCCGTTAACGGTAACTCCGGCACCATCAATAATGATATTCTCCTTCCCGTCAATCTGGATCAGGCCGTCATTACCAATATCTGGAATAGTGTAGTTTCCAGGATTTATTACAATCCACGAATTACTTTCAATTTGCATATTATCTTCCAAATCAACATACGTTTGAGCGTTGGAATCTATGAAAATCATTAAAGCACATAGAGCTGTAAGAAGTATGAGTTTTTTCATTGCAATGGATTATTGATTAGCCTTGCGAAGGTAATAAAAAAAGCCGTAGAATTGTTGTCCTACGGCTTTTTTAATATCAACTTGTAAAACAATTATTTTACAATATAACTGCAATTTCCAGCATTATCCTTCCATTTCCCGGTTTTGTCAGCCGTTTCGACTTGTCCATTCATATCAAAATCACCTGACAGATATCCTGAATTGCCGAGTTGCACTTCCCAGAAATCATCTTTGTCTTTATTATCAATTTCATAGTCATTATTAGCATCACCTGCCATCATTCCCCAGATACCCGG
>JAUVIX010000204.1 GCA_030592565.1 Chlorobiota bacterium | reverse complement strand
CTGTCAGCATAAAATTTGCTCACATCATCAATCAGGATTTCAAAATTGATACCCTTCTCCTGAACCTTGTCTATTTCAAACTCCGAAAGGTCTGTAATCAGAAAAGCTCCTCTTTTCAGGATTCCTTCGGTAACATCAATTCCATCATTGGCAAGTTGTGCCAGACCCTGCTCATCAGCATAGATTTTAACTTTGGAATATTTCATCTGTTGCGCAAAAACAGAGACTATTAAAAACGCTAATACTGCGGTAAGTGTAAATTTTTTCATAATTGTTATTTTTGATATAGATGATGACAAATTTAAGCACTGTTTGGTTGCTTTACGATCTCAGCTCATCCCTCAAGTTGGTGTTGTCACCAACTTGTATTCTATTTGCAGAAACCCTTACACAGCGACAAGCGTCCACGCTTGCCGTTTAATAGTAAGCCTTAACCATACAAAATAAAATCTGTTTTGAAAAATCACAAAAAACTTGCATCTGGTATATTGTTTTTGTACTTTTGTTGGTCTTTCAAAAAAATAATCACAATGAAAAAATTCATTTTAGTTATTACAGGTTTTTTTATCCTGCAAACTGGCTTTTCTTATTCCTGGGGGTCTGTTGGTCCTCCTGGAATAAAAGCAAAAGATATTATTCTTATGTACGAATATTACTCTAATCCGGCAAAAATTATCCTTGTTGATTCAGGATTCTATATAGAGGTGAATTTTGAACAGTACGAGTATATACCAATCAAGGTAATAGATATTTGTCCTCTTTCAACAAATACAATAGCCATTTTGATATCGGAAGGAAGCTATTCCGATGGCATTTATAGTTTTGATTTGGAAACACACGAAATGAGTGTTATTGAATATTGTATCTACCCAAAATTCATTGAAAGATTTGGTTACGATGGTCCTTTTTATGTTGGTTGTGAAGATTGCCTGATAAAATCTTCCAATGGCGTGATATGGGAATCTGTACCATTTTTCAACGGAAAAAACTGTGTTGGGATGGTGGCTAACGCTAGCCATAAAGTAGTTAATGTTTCTGAAGGTATAACGCATATATTTTTTTCAGATAATAGCGGAAATGATTGGTTTGAGTCATCTAATAACCCACAGTGGATTTCCCATATGGCCTTTTATGAAGGGAAACTGTTTGGTGTTTTTCCCGACCATTCAAACTCTTCAGGTTTATGGGTCTCTGAAGATTTTGGTGATAATTGGGAAATATCGTTTTATTCCGACAGCATGAGCGATGTCTTTAACCTCGATGATGTTATGCTATTAATTAGCTGGGAAAGTTCTTTCGAAAATTTTGAAGGAATAGCAATATATGAACCTGAATCAACTCCTGAATTAACATTTTTAAACGAGGGATTACCAAATACAAATATAAACCGGATAAAAGGAATTGAGTTGATAGATTATTTTTTGGAAATCTATGTTTGTACTGATAGCGGTATTTATGTCTGTGGAGATTATTATACCGGAATTGACAAACAAAGGACAGACAATTCCTCAATTAACATTTATCCGAATCCCGTTATCAAAACCACAACTATTAATATTTCAAAAAGAATAGACAATATTATTTATATCTATAATAATCAGGGAGTTATTGTTGACGAAATCAAGATTGAGAATAATCAAAATCGGGAAGCGACAATAAAATGGAACAAAGGCGATTTGCCTGCCGGGGTTTATTATTTGGTTGTAAAAACCGGGAAAAAGAAATTCTCAGAAAAGTTTATAATACTTTAAGCCTATTCATTTTCCCACCTGAAAGTCTCAATCATATGGATAATATCCTGTTTCAGGAAATCAATTACAGGAGCAAGTGAATCATTGTTGGGGACAGTGTTGAAATATAAAGCTCCACGCACAAAATTCTTTGTACTGTCCGTAAGATAAAATTGAAAAGGTGAGGCTGCTTCGGTTCCTGAAATTGAATAGGTCAGTCCGAAAATATTATTCTTTTTATCAATAAACTGCTTGCTTTCAATAGCATTCGCCTTGGGAATATGTTTCATAACCAGCGTACGAGTATCTTCAAGGTACTTTACTACATTATTATTAATCGGCTTGTAGCTTACATTTAGCTGACCGTTAAACTGCGGAAAATCAATATTAAACCAGTATGGCTCAGCATTGACATCAGTATCGGGAACAAATTTGGAATAAACGGGATACTCAAATGTAAATGGATAGGTTGTATCAAATTTCACATACTCTTTTTGGGGAAGGTCAATACGCATATAACCTCTCGGTTTCGGGTAGTAGTCGTTACCACAAGAGGTAAGTATATTTATCAGCAAGGCAAATATGGCAATCTTTATAATTAGTCTAGAGGAATCAAAAAAATAAATGCTATAAATTGACTGACACACCCCAACGCCCCTCTCAAGAGGGGAATGTTGGTGTTCATTTTTTTGATTCCTCATTTTTCTCATCTCCTTCAACTTCATTAATTGTCACCCTTATCTTCTTTATTCTGCGTTGATCAACCGTAACAACTTTGAAAACAAAATTATTAAATGTTGTGCTACTGTCTTTTTCCGGAATTTCGCCCTCAAGTTCAAGAATAAGTCCTGCAAGTGAATCCGATTCACCCTTTACTTCATCAAAAATATCGTCATCGATTCCAACTATTTTACAAAAATCATTAATACTTGTTTTACCTTCAAACAGATAAGTTCTATCATCAATTTTTTTATAATCAACTTCGTCTTCGGGAGAATCAAATTCATCTGTAATTTCACCCACTATCTCCTCAAGTATATCCTCCATAGTAATAATACCAGAAGTGCCGCCATATTCGTCAACTACAATAGCAAGATGGATCTTTTTGTCCTGAAACTCTTTCAGCAGGTCGTTTATCTTTTTATTCTCAGGTACGAAGAAGGGCTTACGTAACAGCAACAGCCAGTCATAATCATCCTTTTCGTTTAATACAGGAAGCAGATCTTTTATGTAAAGAATACCTTTTACATTATCAAAGGTCTCCTCAAAAACAGGTATTCTGGAATAACCCGAATCAATGATTAGCTCCAGGATTTTCTTAAAAGGTGTTTCTGCAACCAAAGCTGTAACATCCACCCGCGACTTCATAATCTCCTTAACATCAATATCTGTAAAACGAACTATTCCCTTCAATATTTTAGTGTCATCCTCATCCATATTTTCATCAGAAGTTATATCAATAGCATCCGAGAGGTCGCTCATCGAAACATCAACTCCTTTTTTCGCAATCCTTTTATCAATAACCGAAGTGGATTTAACGAGTAAAATACTAAGCGGATAGAACAATGCTGCAAGAAAATGCAAAGGCTTTGCCATTATAGAAGCAAAAAGAACCGGCTTTTGAGCAGCAAAAATTTTGGGAATTATTTCACCGAATAACAAAATAAATGATGTTATAACAATGACCTCAATAATAAATCCGAGAACAGGGAAATCAATAAAGCTAAAAATCTCATTAATAAGATAGGAGCTGAGAATTACAATACCCACATTCACAAAGTTATTGACAATAAGTATTGTTGCCAGCAACCTTTTTGGTATATCAAGAAGGGCAAGGATTATTCTATTTCTTCCTGAGTCATTCTCTCTGACCTGTTTCAGATTTGCAGGGCTAAACGAAAAAAAAGCTATTTCAGAGCCTGATATCATTGCTGAAAAGAAGAGCAATAACAAAACTACTGCAAGGCCAATTACCAAACTAACCGACATATTTCCGTTTAAAACAGATAGGAGAATCTTAAAGGAATACAAATGAGGATCACTGTCAGGATCTTCCAAAACTTAAATATTTAATTTTACAAATCGGCTGCAAATATAATAATTTGTGAACAACCAAAAAAAATCAGAATGGCAAATCATCAACAGGGGGTACAACTGGTTCTGCATCATCAGGTTTTTGGGCTTCTTGTACCGTATTGTCTGACTGCTGTGGAGCAGTTCCCTGCGAATCACTGCGTTTTCCAAGCATAGTCATATTTTCTGTAAAAATCTCAGTAATATATTTTTTCACACCATCCACCTCATAGGAACGGGTCCTGATTTTACCTTCAATAAAAACCTGATCTCCCTTATGAAGGTATTTTTCGCATATTTCGGCTAGTCCGCGCCACATAACAATATTATGCCATTCCGTCTGATCAACACGATTTCCTTCTTTATTTTTATAACTTTCGCTTGTAGCCAATGGGAAACTAGCCTTTTTAACACCATTATCAAAGGTGATAACTTCCGGGTCTTTACCCAGGTTTCCGATTAATAATACTCTGTTTACTCCTGCCATTTTTAATACAATTTTAATTTATACAAAAATACAACAAATTAGAACAATCCAGGCATACAAAATCAACATTTTTTTAACCGGAATCGAAAAAAATATTATTGCAACCAAAATTAACACGTTCATTTTTGTATCCTGTTCAGGAACAAATTTAAAAACAGTAAGTTAAAAAAAAAATTAAAAAATCTTGCATTAAAAAAAAAATTATATATTTGCAGCCCTGTAGAAATGTAATCATTTAATAATTAATAAAATATATAGATCATGACAAAAGCAGAAATCGTAGCGGAAATCGCTAACAAAACAGGAATTGAGAAAGTAACAGTACAACATACTGTAGAGGCATTTATGGAAGCTGTAAAAGACTCACTTGCAAATGGAGAAAATGTATATTTAAGAGGTTTCGGTAGTTTTGTAGTCAAAAAAAGGGCTGAAAAAACCGGTAGAAATATTTCAAAAAATACAACTATTATCATACCTGCTCATAATATTCCAGCATTTAAACCTGCAAAAACTTTTGTAACCGACGTAAAAAGTAAAGTTAAGTAATTTAAATAAGAAGAATATGCCAAGCGGGAAAAAAAGAAAACTCCACAAGATGTCAACCCACAAGCGAAAAAAACGTTTGCGGAAAAACAGACATAAAAAGAAATAATTTAATTTAAAACAGCATAATGCCACATGTGGCATTATGCTTACTTTTTTAAATTTTACTACCTGCAAATTTTACTTTCTGCCCTTCCGACAACCTCATTGGTAATTAAACTAATGAATTGATCTATTTTAAGAAATAAAATGTGAATAAAGAGCTTTTTGTTAATTCAAGTGCATCCGAAGTAAATATTGCTTTACTTGAGGATAAAGTCCTTGTTGAATTACACAAGGAACACAACGACACGAACTATGCAGTTGGAGATGTTTACCTTGGCAAGGTCAAAAAAATTATGCCAGGGCTAAATGCGGCATTTATTGATGTAGGGTACGAAAAAGATGCCTTTCTGCATTACCTTGACCTGGGTCCACAAATAAAAACATTAAACAAAATGACACGCCTTGCTATTCAAGGCAGAATAAGTTCACCAGCCAACATTAAACCTGAGAAAGATATTGAAAAAACAGGTAAGATAACCGATGTTCTTACTTCAGGCCAGCAAATTGTGGTTCAGGTTGCCAAAGAACCCATTTCCACAAAAGGGCCAAGAGTATCTTCCGAATTGTCATTTGCAGGAAGATTTCTCGTACTAGTTCCCTTTTCGACCAGAATATCAATTTCGCAAAAAATCAGAAGTTCTGATGAAAGAAGCAGACTCAAACGGCTGATATTAAGCATCAGACCTGATAACTACGGCGTTATTATCCGTACTGTTGCTGAACACAAAAAAGTAGCCGAACTTGACACTGACCTGAAAAATCTTGTGGAGAAATGGGAAAACTCCATAAAAAGGCTAAAACAGGCGATAGCACCAAAAAAAATTGTAAGTGAGCTCGACAGAACATCTGTGATCCTGAGAGATATCCTGAGCGAATCGTTCAATAATATCTATATTAATGACCCCGTTCTCTACGAAGACACAAAAACTTATATCAAATCAATAGCTCCTGACAAGGCAAACATAGTTAAGCTATATAAAGGAAAGTCCTCCATATTTGAACATTTTGGCATTGATAAGTATATTAAAAACTCCTTTGGCCGAACAGTTACGATCAGGAGCGGAATTTATCTCATAATTGAGCATACCGAAGCAATGCATGTCGTCGATATAAATAGCGGTCACAGGGTTAACAAAGAACAGAATCAAGAAGAGAATGCTGTATCTGTTAATATTGAATCGGCAAAAGAGCTTGCGCGGCAACTGCGATTGAGAGATATGGGCGGAATCATTGTTGTTGATTTTATTGATATGCGTCAGGCTGCAAACCGAAGGAAACTGTTTCAGGCTCTGAAAGAGGAGATGGCAAAAGATCGTGCCAAACATACGATATTACCTCCTAGTAAATTTGGTCTTGTACAAATCACAAGACAGCGTGTAAGGCCTGAAATGAATATTAATATTCTGGAAAAATGTCCGGTTTGTGATGGTACAGGAGAGATGAAGCCCAGTATGCTGTTTGTTGATGAAATAGAGAACAATATCAGATACCTGGTTCAGGATCAAAATGAAAAGGGACTTACTCTTGTTCTTCATCCATACCTTTTTGCCTACCTTACAAAGGGACTTATTTCGCAACAGGTGAATTGGTATTTTAAATTTAAAAGATGGATCAGAATAAAACCCGATAAATCATACCATTTCCTCGAATATCATTTTTTCAATAAAAATAATGATGAAATTAAAATTTAACTTACCGGTTTAAATATATTCTGATATTTGCGCCCTAATCCGGTATTAACAAAATTTATTAAGAAGATAGTTATGTCAATTGTATTAAGTGGAATCAGGCCAACGGGAAATTTGCATCTCGGAAATTATTTTGGTGCTTTGAAGAATTTTGTCAAAATGCAATACGAGAATGAGTGCTTTTTTTTTATTGCCGACTACCACTCGTTAACAACCCACCCTACACCTGCGGATCTGCACGGTAATGTACGTCAGGTTT
>JAUVIX010000305.1 GCA_030592565.1 Chlorobiota bacterium | reverse complement strand
TCAACACGAATTCCGCAATCTTCAAAATAATAAGGATCACCACTTCCCGGCCAGCTCACCTGATATTTAACCAGGCTGTACGTACTATCAGGATTAGCGTACAACACGCCATCCAATGTTTCATTACCTAATAAGCATGGTGAACAAGTGGAGCTTGTGAACATTTCAAACAATGGTTTTCGGGTAACAGTCTCAGAAGCTATTGAGATTTCCTGCATTAGTGAATTATTTTCCGGGGAGCTATCATCCACACCATTTACTTTAGTTATAACCAATTCTACTTCAAAAATTTCAACTGCGGTAAATAGAGCTGGGTTTCCTGCAGTAAAGGAGTAGTTATCAAATTGAGCGATACTAATTCCTGAAATTGTAAATGTTTCGCTTACTTCACCATTAATTTTATACTCGCCTTCAAATGAAGTAACATCGTTACTTCCTATGTTTTTAAAAACACCTTCTATTTCTACAGCATTATTCACTACAGAATAATCAGGCATTTCGAGAAAAGTTAGGTGAACGTCATTTTCAACGTTTTCCCAAATACCGATGTTTGTAATGCCAAAACTACCTCCACCAGTCGGAATATACTCTTTCTCGTGATGAAAAGCAATCTGAATAGTTTCACCGGCATAGGCCGACATATCAATGGATACGTCAAACCAGGACCAGTCAGCCCACGGCCAGCTTGAACCGGCTGCAATAACACTTGCCTGATTATCAAGGTCAAGAACAGCAGTCCAGTTGGCACCTCCATCGTCTGAAACCTCTATAAAATATCGAACCTCATTATCAGGATCCCAATACATTGCAAGAGCATAACCTACCGACCCCCTAAGCTGTGCATATAACTTAGGCTCGGAACCTATCGGAATAGTTATTTCAGGGGAAATGATTCTGTCATCAATTGTCATATTAGAAGAAGTCTCTATCCACGCACACATAGGCTCAGTTGTCACAGGCATCGGACCTTGTTCAAAAGTATTGGCGGCTCCTCCGTTTTCAATAGTCCAACCCGCAGGAGGAAAATCAGCACCATCAAAACCTTCAGGGGGCAAATAAACCTGCGAAATAGCAGCAAAAGCAAAAATAATCATAAGAATAGTAAGAGCTTGTTTTTTCATTTTTTCATTTTTATGAATTAATATCTATTTTTGATTTTATTGTTTTTATGTATAAAATTCACAATTTATAAACATTTTACAAAAATTGCAATTACAATAGATATTTGCAAGTATTTTACCACTACAAAACCCTTCCTGACCTTTTAAAAAACCCATAGAAAAACATTACAATGGAAATTTAAACTACTGAGTATAACCTAAAAGGATGCCTATTTTTTTTTGACTCTAATCCAGGCAAATTCAACACAATGAGATAAAATATCCTGTCAATAATAATATTCATTTTTATTATTTTCTGTATCTATTATTTTCAAAATTTAAATACTTTTGGGAGCTTTAATTCATAATGCAATTAATGAAGCCTAAAATTATTATTGCAATAGCAATCTTTGCCTCATACCTTACTCTTCTCGGGTATTTATATCTGGGTATCGGAGAAAGCAAAGGTTATCCTGCTAAACCCATAACCATTGTTGTTCATTCAAAACCCGGTTCTGCCATTGATTTTATATCGCGGAAAGTGGCTGGCATTGCACGCAAATACAGTGATGTACCATTTGTTGTAGAAAATCGCTCCGGCACCCAGGGACTGGTGGCAATGCAGTATGTTCTTGACAAAAAAGCCGACGGATATACATTGCTCGGAGTTACAAAATCGTTTTTGTCAACTGTGATTGTCAACAAAAGCAAAGTGAGTATGGATGATTTTCTGTTTGTTGCAAATATGATTTCCGACCCTGAAGCATTGATTTCTAATAAATCAAGAAATTTTCATTCATTACAGGATATTATTGACAATGAAAAATCTTCAGAGTCACCACAGATTTGGATAGGACCCGGAACGGGCAGCCGCGATAATCTAATGGCTATGAAATGCAAGGAGATGCTGGGAATAGACATCAAATGGATTGATTATAAAAGCGGGCCGCAATCAATTTTAGCAATGTTACGTAATGAAGGAGAACTATATGTTGGCAATCCTGCTGATATAAAAGGAAAAAGCGATTTGAATATTATTTCTATAGCAAGTGAAGAACGGTTGAAAGCCCTGCCAGACATTCCTACTTTTAAGGAACAAGGCTATAATCTAAATGAGTCGATGTGGAGAGGCTTTGCTTTTAATAAGGGTGTCCCCGATATTGCTGTTAAATATGTTACCGGAATACTTCAAAAAGTAATAAGCGACCCGGAGTGGAAGGAGTATTGTAATGAGTCGTTTGTCTTTTCAGATTTTGAAGACAACAAAAAATTCACAGAAAGGATTGAGCGCGAAACAGTTGAGACTGTTAAATATCTTAAGCAAGCCGGATTGATGATAATCTATTTGAAAGCTGGACCTGTAAAGTTATGGCTGGCCGGTTTAATTATCCTGGCTGGTGTCTTTCTTATGATACTTACCATTAACTGGTTCTCATTTCTCAATTTTAATTATGATCAGATAGTGGCTGGTGGAATGTTTTGGCTTGCTGCATTTTTCCTGTATCAGTCACTGCTATTCCAAATTCCTGAAAAGGAAAACATAACCAGTCCGGATTTAATTCCTGATATCTGGATTGTCGTTATGATGTTTTTAAGTGTTTTACTGATAATAAAATCAAGAGGGAAAAAGAGCCCTGATAAGGAATCTCGCTCCTCAAAAACAGTTCTGATAATTATTGTTTATCTGGTATTATATCTGATTTTAATGCAGTGGGTCGGCTTTTACCTGACTACTCCAGTTTTTATTTTGCTAACAATGTATTTACTAAAATATAGAAAAATTGAGTTTATGACAATAAATGCTTTCAGCTTTGTGCTTTTCAGCTACTTTGTATTCAAATTGTTATTGCATATTGATTTACCGATGGGGAGGTGGTTAGGATAGCGAGGAAGCGATAACCTTTTCAGTCGAAGTTGGAACGTGGGTGGAGACTGGAAAGGTTGAAACGAGGGGACGAAAGGACGAAGGGACGAAAGAGCGAGGTGGCGAAGGGACGAGATGACTTAGAAATAAAAAGATGAGGAAGAATGATAAACAATCTGTATTTGGCAGTCAGCAGGAATTAAATCATATTAGTCATTGATTTTAATATGGAAAAAAGTTTAAAATATCACCTCACCCTAACCCTCTCCTCAAGGAGAGGGAAGAGTTAGTCGTGTGCTCTTTCCTCTCCCAATGGGAGAGGATAAAGGTGAGGGGTAAATTATTATAAAATATATGGAAATATTACATAATCTCTCATTAGGCTTTCAAGAATTCGGACAATTCCTTCCTATCTTAATGATGTTTATCGGGGTTGTTGTGGGGATTATTGTTGGTGTTCTTCCCGGACTGTCCCCTTCCATCGGAGTAGCCCTGATGTTGCCTGTTACATTTGGGTTGGATCCGATTAGTGCTCTGGTTCTTTTGGTGTCAGTATATCTATCCTCTAATTATGGTGGATCAATCACAGCTATTGCCATAAACACTCCCGGCACTCCCGGAGCTGTTGCCACAACCTTTGACGGCTATGAATTGACAAAACAGGGAAAGCCGCTTTACGCACTCCGCACTTCGCTCACAGCCTCGACTGTCGGGGGACTTGTCGGCACTATTATACTGATTCTGTTTTCGGTACCCCTTGCAAAGGTTGCTCTCTCATTTGAATCGTATGAATATTTTGCTCTTGGTGTTTTCGGGCTGACAATAATTTCATCACTTGCAGGTAAAAGTCCGCTAAAAGGTTTTATTGCTTCTGCTCTCGGTTTACTGCTTATAACGATTGGATTTGACACAGAATTGCCATTCTCACGCTTTACAATGGGTATTTCGGAACTTGCCGATGGGATAGAATTTATTCCGGCTTTGATAGGCCTTTTTGCACTGGGGGAAATATTTTACAGCATCGAAAAAGGAGATTATGCTGTGAAACGGGAAAAAGCAAAAGTAGATTTGACAAAAACTCTCCCCTTCAAAAAGCTGATGAAGATGAAATCGCTAATGCTAAAATCTTCAATAATAGGAACTCTTGTGGGAACGATACCCGGAGCTGGAGGAACAATAGCGACATTCATTGCTTACGACAGTGCAAAAAATTCGAGCAAGGAGCCGGAGAAATTCGGAAAAGGGTCTCTCGAAGGTGTTGCTGCTCCTGAGGCTGCTAATAACGGATCGGTGGGTGGTGCTCTTGTACCGCTGCTTACTCTTGGCATACCTGGAAGCGCTTCTACAGCCGTTCTGATAGGTGCTTTGATGATACACAAACTAAACCCCGGCCCGGAGTTATTCGAAAAAGATCCGGGGCTGGTTTATGGCATATTCATCAGCTTGTTTTTTGCCAATATTATTATGTTTTTCATCGGACTGGCCGGTAATAAACTTTGGATAAAGATAATATCAGCACCCAAATCACTACTCTACCCCATTATCCTTGCCCTCTCTTTCATTGGAAGCTACTT